>CAZCKE010000148.1:0-9014 GCA_964499005.1 uncultured Tepidisphaeraceae bacterium | reverse complement strand
CGGATCTCCTCGCGGGTTAGCTGCGAAAGGTTCAGAATGTCGTCGATCAAATGCCCCATCTTCTGCCTTGCCGCGCGAATGCGCCGAAGATGATCCTTCCCCTCTTCGTCCAATTTGTCTCCGTAATCTTCCAGGAGGGCCTGGCTGAATCCATCGAGCGCTCGCAGCGGGGCGCGGAGATCGTGAGAGACGGAATAGCTGAACGCTTCCAATTCCTTGTTCGAGGCTTCCAACTGTGTATTATTCCGCTGCAATGTTCTATTCAGTTCGGCAATCGCGTCTTCTGATTGCTTCCGATCCGTCAAATCCCGGGAAATCTTCGAAAAGCCGACGTGGTTGCCTTCGTTGTCCCGCAGGCATGTGATCAGCACGCTGGCCCAAAACCGCGAGCCGTCCTTGCGCACCCTCCATCCCTCTTCGGAGTATTGCCCCGTCTCCTTCGCCAGTTGGAGTTTGCGAGCGGGCTTGCCGCTGTCCAGGTCCTCCGGTGGATAGAATTTGGAAAAATGCTGACCGATGATCTCCTGGGCCTCGTACCCTTTGATCCGTTGGGCGCCGGCGTTCCATGTTTTGACGTACCCCTGTGGGTCCAGCAGAAAAATGGCGTATTCCCGAGCCGATTGGATCAGCAATCGGTGGCGTTCCTCGTTCTGGCGCAACCGTTCGTTGATTTGCTCGATTCGCGCATTGGTTTCCTGCAGGTCCCGTGCCCGCTGATAAATCTCGATCTCCATCTGTGTGGCATGTTTTTTCAAATCTTCATTGCGCTGACCTTCTTCCTGGCGGAGCCGTTTCAGCCGAACGAAATCCGTCACATCCTCCACGCGATGAATGATGTGTGTGACGTTGCCCTCAGGGCCCAAAACCGGCGAATTGACCGGGCTCCAATATCGTTCTTCAAATCCCCCGCCCTCCGATTCCGGCCGTCGGATGTCGTATTTCTGGACCGCCATGGCATCGGCCATCCGGTTCGCCAGAACCCGGTTCAGCGAGGTGCGAAGATTGCTCACCCCGGTGGCCGTCGGATCGTCGGGATTGTCCGGAAATACGTCGAATACGCCTCGACCGATAATCGCATCGCGCTCGGTCATCGTTGCCGCTAAATACGCTTGGCTGACCGCGACGATCGTAAGATCAGGTTCGAGAACCAGATAGAGCCCCGGAACGCTTTCAAACAACACGCGAAAATCCGGCGGAGATTTTAAGGTGTGGGCCGGCATGCAGCATGCTTCAAACTTCTACAAGCCTCTACATAAATTATCGGCAGGAAGACGCCCCTTTTCAATCCATCGGGAAATTTTGTCGCCGTTGGATCAAGGAAATTAGGACGCGATGCTGATCCGCGCGTGCATCCGGTGCGTGCGAACGTCGCTCAATCGCACCGCGCACGGGCCCACGTTGGCCGTTTCAATGCATACCATTTGGGGCCATTCGGCATCGCCAAAATCCGGCATCGCCCGGGCCTTGTCGATCCATGGGTTCCACACCACCGTCGTGTCCGAATTCTCTTTCTCGACTTTGATCGTTCGTCCCAGAACTTCGTCGCGCACCAGGCATGTGCTCTGCGTCTTGAGATAAACACGGTCCGTCTCGCCGCTGAAGCGGATGGGCTCGGCGGGCTGGACGGTAGTCTTCATTCCGTCAACCTTGTCGATGTACTCCGTATTTTCCAAACCCTCGAGGCGGATCTGCCGGACGTCGCCCACCCGAAGGTAGCTGTGCAGCGCCTGCTCGAACTCCAAAGCGTCCGCGCCTTTGTTATGGACTTCCATCGTGAGGTCGAGTGTTTCCGAGATGACCACGATCAGCCGCGCGGAAAATGTATGCGGCCAATAGCGCATCGTTGCATCGTCGCTTTTCAGATCGAGCACGATCCGCAGCGACCCGTCGTTTCGGTGATCGCACGATTCGAGATTCCATTGCCGAAGCCGGGCAAATCCATGAGGCGGCGATTCCGGATGATTCGCCCTGGGCCCGAACCACGGGAAGATGACCGGGATGCCGCCGCGAATCGGTTTGCCCATTTCAAAATTGCTCGTGCGGCTGACGAACAAAACGTGCTCGGCGCCGCGCGGCCGGAACTGCGTGACATGGCCCCCGTACAAATAAATCTCCGCCGATGCCAGATCGCTGGTCACCGCTATCCGGGGCAGCCCGCCTTTGCCGCTTTCGATTTGAACCACGCCCTGAATTCCAAATCGCTGCTGAAGCTCTTGAACCTGTGACATGAGTTGACCTGGTGAAGGGTTCTGGGTCGCCAAACCGGGTCAGTGTTTTTACCGATCCGGCTCTTGCACCTCCGTGCAAACGTTCCCATCCGCCGGCTCACTTTGCCGATCAACTTATTCCCGACCAGTATAGTTATTAATGCAAATGCAGACAACCAACGATTCGTCGGCTATCTGGCTGTTGGGGAATAAATTATAATGATCATGGACGCTCGATTTGGGCATGGTGGATTCCCGAACGTATCAGACTCTTGCGTTCCGGCGGCTGAGGTCGATTGGGTCATAAGGCCGCCACTCCTGTCGACCCCGTTGCCGGATATGCATGCGCCGCGTATCCTCCTCCCCCTGTCATCGTCCGAGCGCGTAGCTCAGTTGGTAGAGCAACGGACTTTTAATCCGTAGGTCCTGGGTTCGAGTCCCAGCGCGCTCAATATTTCAATTGTGAGCCAGGGTACCAGGGAATGCTCACAGACAGATCGTTGCGGGACTTCCGGTCTCGGCGATGGCCCGCCATTCAATGTTCCGCTTGCCCGATTCATTTGTGAGTTCCAGTCGATCGATTTGTAGTTGGCCTTCGACCATTTCAACTGATAAAAAACGATTGTCAAGAATGATTGTCCCAAATCCTTCCGCCGCGCAAAAAAAGATTTGCAGCGGCCGACTCGTCAAAACCGAACTGAACTGAAGCGTTCGCGTCGCTGCCGAGTAGCGAAAACCCCCCAGCGCTCCCAACAGCCCATAGCTCGCCAGCGCGCGAACGAAATAGCTTCCACACTCGTATTCGTTAAATGGATTACAGACATGCCCCTTGAGCTTGTTCCCGGCAGCCCGCTTGATCGTTAAACCTCTTGGCTCGCGACCGACCGCATCTCCCGACCTCTGCCAACACCCAGGATGACTCAGGTCGGTTTTGAAATTGGATTTGAACACAGCGTATTGGCGACTGCGGAAATGATCGTTCCAGTAAATAAATGGATCGGCTGTGCCAAACGTCCGCACATTCTTCCCGGACTCTGATCACATTACCCTTTGGCCGATAGCGGCCAATTGGGGTCAAAGAATGCAGGTTCTGCTCCAGGTCCTATGACGCCTATTTGCTCCAGGAACAGGTCCCATTGCAGCCGTATGGGCGCGTTGGCTTCGATGAATTGAAGCCAAGCCGCGTAATGCGATCTCAGAAAATAAGTCCGGTCGGCAAAGAGGGTGACTTGCCGGCGCAAATCCTCGATCTGGGAATTTTGCGCCGCCAACTGTTTTTCCAGGTCCGTGATATGTGCCGTCAGCTTTTCGTTTTCCGCCGCGAGCTGTGACTTTCGATCCTGCGCGGCCTTGAGCTGCACCAGCGTGTCGTCATAGAGCTTTTTAAGGTCTTCCGGCTTCACCGTGTCCGCTCCGCGAGCGACACCCGATACCAACACCAACACCACGATCCAAAGCCTGCGCATAAGGGATCCTTTTCGTCGGACGGAGTCTGTTCACAAATGAATGTCTCAGCAAGGGTTCGGACAATGCCGTTATCCAACGCGAAATTCGAGGGCCGATAACGAATCGATTGTGCCCTTTTCAGATGGGAGTCTCATCACGGACATTTTGTCGCCACCCATGGGATTCGTCGTCGCCGGACATTACCTTCTGAAGCAAACTCTCGAGCCGATATTTTAGCAGAGTGCATGAGGCCGGCGAAGATACTGGATATAATTAAACACGGCGGAGCTATGCTGAAGTTTCCCTGCAACTGCGGACATCTTTTCAATGTCACCGACGATCAGGCCGGAAGGCAGATTCAATGCCCCTTGTGCGGTCGATTGAACGATGTCCCCAGCATCGACGACTTGGCCAGCCTGGACCGGGATGGCACGTATCGTCTCGACTCGACTCCGTCCGCGCCCGACCCCGATCGTCTCAGCCGTTTACAGCGGGTTTACGCGCGAGACAAACAAGACGAAAACGGCCAGGACATCGATCTTCGCAAGTCGCTGAATGCTCCGGGAAATCCCTCCGTTCAACCGCTCGACCTCAAAGAGGAGCCGCCGTCTCCTCCGCGTCCCGCTCCAATGGCACCCAAGTACGATCCGGAGACCGGTGAGCTGATTCGCCCCATGGAGGTCCAGGCCCTCGACCCCATTCATTCGACCGATCTTCCCTTTGCCAAGCCGGCCATCAGCTACGCGGATGTCGATTTAACCAAAGACACAAACTTATTGCGGCCCATGATCGAGCTCCTGATGCCGGGCAATGTCGCCGCCATGTTTTTCGTCTTCCTCACGCACCTCTTCCTGAACCTGATTTTCTTCACCATGGTTCTAACGACATTCTGGCTATTGTCCCTGGCGATCCTCTTTCTGGGCGGCGCCCTGGCAGCCCATTATTCCAACGTGATTGAGGAGATTGGCGTCGAGCGTCTCGATGAATTGCCCCGGTTCCTCCGCCATTTCAGTATCTCCGACGATCTATTTCGCCCCTTCGTCAATTTCATGCTCGCTTTGGGCTTCTGTTTTGGCCCCGCGATCATCGTCTGGCAATTGCTCGGCTCATTCCATGCAGTGCAATGGATCAGCTTCTGGACGCTGGGGATCATCGGTGGTTTTCTCTTCCCGGCGGCCCTGCTGACGACCACCACCAGCGGCACGATTTTAAATCTTCGCCCCGATCGCCTGCTGGGAACCATCCGCATCATCGGCGCCCGCTATATGTGGTTTCTAATCCTGCTGGCCGCGACCCTCTTCGTTTACGGCCTGGGAAATCGCAACACCATCATTCACGCTGAAAATCTTTCCTCGATCATCGGCAACGCCACCAAAGCCGGCAGCGCGGCCAACACTCCGGCCAACAGCTTTCTGGTCCATGGCGCCCCCTCCTATACGATTCTCGCGGCAGGAATCTACGTCATGCACCTTTTCCTCTGGTATTTGTCCCTGGCATACCGCGTCGGGCACGAGAAATTCCCTTGGATCTTGCAGCGCCATCACCGCGATCCTTCTCGCGATGCCGGCCCGCGCCGTCCTTCGGCCGAATCCACCACGGAAGAATCCCCAACCCCCGCGCCTGCCACGGCCCCCGAGGTCGTCAACGCCAATTCCGCCGCCGCCCGAGCTCGCCTCTCCCAAACCGCACCCTCTCGCCGCGGCGCTCTGGATCGCATGCGGTAAGGATCTCACTGCTGCCGAGTCGGCTGATCGTAGCTGTACAAATTGTCATCACGAGTCAGATACTGCCGGTCCGGCCCCGCGCTGAAAAAAAACCATCCCCGAGTGTTCATGCCGATCGCAGGGTGCATTTTGGGCATAAAGACAATCGCGCTGCCCCAGGCGTCTCGCACTCTCACCTCATCAAAATAAGCCACTGATAGATCCTGAAATTGAGCGGACAGCAACCCCGAGAATTTCAACGGCCTCACAAAACTCTCGCAATTTCGCTCCGCTGCCGTCTGGAGCACATGCTCGCTGGGCAGCGGGCCACCGGAAATGAAATCCGCCACCGGCGGTGGAGCTCCATACTTCGCGGTGTAGTTGAGCATCGCCTCATCCAACTCGCGTAGGATGTCGCGCGTCAGATGATCCGAAGAAGATGCTCGCACGTGCCGGGCAAGGCTCACCATCAACCCCATCAGGATAATAAGGACAGCCACCGTCGTGAGCATCTCGACGATCGTAAAGCCGTGATGCTTGATGGGAGAACAGCAGCGATTGACGGGGAAATCGCCGCGCTCGACGGAATGCGAAAGAGGCACGTCGGTATGAACCGTTTCTTTGTTGTTAGTGGCCGCCGGACACCGTCTGGATCAAAGTCACCAGGGGTGCGAACAAGGCCACCACGATAAATCCGACGATCACGCCCAGCACCACGACCATGACCGGTTCCAGAATGCTGATCAGCGAGCTGACCAGCACGTCCACGTCGTTGTCGTAGTTGTCCGCGACCTTGATCAGCATCTTGTCCAGGTCGCCCGTTTCCTCGCCGACGTCGATCATATTGACCACGATGGCGTCGCAAACTTTGGTCGCTCGGAGCGGGTCGGCCATCGATTCACCTTCACGGATCGCGTCGTGAACCTTGGCCAACGCTCGCATGTATACCTCGTTGCCGCACGTTTCCTTGGTGATGTTGATCGCGTCCAGAATTGGCACGCCGGCGCTGATCAGTGTTCCCAGCGTCCGCGTGAACCGCGCGATCGACGTCTTGCCGAGGATGCCCCCGATGATCGGGATCATCAGTTTCACCTTGTCAACGAAATATCGCCCGCCATCGCTGATGCGGATCAATTTGACGATCAGGAATAACGCAATCGGCGATATCAATACGTAGGCCCACCCATAGTCCTTGGCGAACCAGTTGCTCGTCGCCATCAGGGCCTTGGTGATCGCCGGCAGCTCGGTGTGAAAATCCTTAAAGATTCCTTCGAACTTGGGGATCACGAACACCATGATCATCGACACGATGCCGACGGCGATCGTGATCACGACGATCGGATAAATCATCGCGCCGATGACTTTCTTCTTCAGCTTGGCCGCCTTTTCCATGAAGTCCGCCAGGCGGGCCAGGATCAGGTCCAGCACACCGCCTGCTTCGCCCGCATTGATCATGTTGACGTATAGCTTGTCGAATGCCTTGGGATATTTGGCCATCGCGTCTGAAAGGCTGCCGCCCCCTTCCACTTCATCCGCCACGCCCCCGATGATCGCTTTGAGCAAACCCGGTTTTTGTTGTCCTTCGAGAATTTGCAGGCTGCGGAGAATCGGCAGGCCCGCATCCTGAAGCGTCGAGAGTTGTCGTGTAAACGATACCAACTGCCGCTGCGGAACGCCGCCGATTGCAAGCGGCATCTTCCGCTTGGTCGACAATGTCGGGACTTCCCCTTCTTTCTTCTTTACCGTCTTCTTGGCGGCTTTCTCACGCACCTTCGTCGGGAAAAAACCCTTGCCGCGAATCTTGGAAATCGCTTCTTCGTGGGTTGCGGCTTCAACTTCGTCATTGACTTCCTGGCCGGACGAATTCATCGCTTCATATGCAAAGGTGGGCATGTCTTCTCCGCTGAAAGGGACCGATGACCAGACTCATTATACACTCTGTCCACAAGTATTTGCGATTTCAAGCTCCGCAAATCTCATCTCCCCTTGTACCCTCCCTGGGTACTCCGGCCTTCGGCTCTGGGGCTTAGGATCGAAGACGGGAGGTGCCAGTATAGGGGGCCTCCTCCAAGAGCCAAATCTACCCCCCAAACACCTCATGAAACAACTGCTGCATCGCATCCCACGAACGCCGGTCCGCCGCCGCGTTGTACGCAATATTGTCGATATGGTGTTTATCGGCATCCGGGTTGGTAAACGCATGATGTGCTCCCCCATAAACGATGACCTGATAATCCACCTTCCCCTGCTTCATCTCATCCTCAAAGGCAGCCACCTGAGTCGCCGGAACAAATGCATCCTCCCCCCCGGTGCAAACCAAAACCTTGCCAGTAATGTTCTTAGCGTCGGCCGGGTTCGCCGTCGCCAGCCCGCCGTGGAACGAAACCACCGCCGTCAGCTTGGCCCCGCTCCGAGCCAGTTCCAGGGAAACAGTTCCGCCAAAGCAATATCCGATCGCCGCCAACCGGTTCGGGTCGACGTGCGGGTCCTTGCTCAGCACGTCTAGGGCCGCCCTCGCCCGGGCTCGCATGAATGACGGATTCCCCTCGATACTATTCATCATTTTACCAGCCTCATCCGCGCTATCGGTGGTCTTGGCCTCGCCGTACATATCCGCCGCAAATGCCACATACCCCATCTGAGCCAGCATTTCCGCGCGATGCTTGGGGTAATCCGTCAATCCCCACCATTCCGGAAATACCACAATCCCCGGCCTTGGACCCTTTACCGCATCGTCATAAGCCAGCCATCCTTGGAGCTTTACCTCACCCTGCTCATAGGGAATTGCCGTAACAATTACGTTCGCGCAAGCGGTTGTCGATATTAATCCTACGAGAAACAAACCAATTGGCAGGTGATTCATCTAATCCTCCGGAGCTAAACTTGAAAAGCAGTGAGGTGCCCATTATTATCGCGCGAACCACAGATCGCGCCCCAGTTGTAACCGCCCCAGTGAGCGACCCCGGCATTATTCCATCCACGCCCCTTTTACGCCATTCGCGTAACCGGGAGCAGCGCATCGATTTCTGGCGCGGCCTGTGCCTGATCGATATGCTGCTCGTCCATCTCTACTACGGCAAAATCATCTTCGGCGACACTCTGGGCTCCATCATTGGAAATTACACCCGTTTTGCCGCCGGCGGGTTCATCTTTATCTCCGGCATGAGCATCGGCGTCATCTTTCTCCCTCGCGCTCTCGATCCCGAAAAACGCCTCAAAACCTATGGCAGACTTATCCGCCGTGCCCTATTCATCCTCGCGGTGCAATGCATCAGCGCCGTCGGGCTCGTCGCCTTCTATCTTTTGCTCGGCGCGCGCACCGTCGATTTCACCCCTTGGGAGCTTTTGAAAAACGTCCTCCTCCTCAAAGAAGGCGGCGACCTCCTCCCATTTTATGTCATGATGATCGCCCTCTCCCCGCTCTACATTGAAATCGTCCGGCGGCGGAGAGGATGGCTCGCTCTGCTCCTCGGAAGCGGCGCTCTCTTCATCTGGGCTCTGGGCCGCTTCGGTCCCTTCACCTGGAGTGACGGCCACCAGTGGGCGTTCGCCATCGTCCGCGACCCCGCTGTGCACCCACTCTTTCCTCCCGTCCTCTGGCAATTCATTTTTGTTCTCGGATTCCTCTTCGGTTTCGCCTGGCCGAAATACAGCAATC
>CAZCKE010000147.1:0-9040 GCA_964499005.1 uncultured Tepidisphaeraceae bacterium | reverse complement strand
ACACGACGGAGCGTAGTAGAACCCAATCGGGTATCCTTGAACATACAAGACGCCAGGTAGAAACGGTGTATTTTCTTGGCGCTCTTGGCGGTTTATCGAATTCTATTTCACGAGCTTGGCTTCGAGGGTGATTTTGGTGGCGGCCAGGGCTTTGGAGACGGGGCAGCCTTCTTTGGCGCCTTGGGCGAATTTCTGGAATGCCGCATCATCGATGCCGGGGACCTGAGCCTCGGTTTGCAGGGCGATTTGCGTGATGGCAAAGCCTTCGGGTTGCTTTTCGAAGCTCACTTTGGCGGTGGTTTGGACGCGGGTCGGCGGATGGCCGGCCTGGGCGAGCTGATGGGAGAGGGCCATCGAGAAGCAGCCGGCGTGGGCGGCGCCCAGGAGTTCTTCGGGGGTGGTGCCGGCGCCGTCGCCGGAGCGGGCTTTCCAGTCGTAGGGGCCTTCAAAGGCTTTGCTGCCCAGGGACAGGCGGCCTTTTCCTTCCAGGAGACTTCCGTTCCAAACGGCTTGGGCGGTGCGTACAGGCATGGTGTTTCCTTCCTTTAAGAAAATTATTTTGATGGTTATCCCCGGTTATCCGGGGCATTGGGTTATTTTAAGGTAACAGAGCGGATTGAGCGACAGTGGAATTGGAATTCATTTTGGTGGGCCAAGATCATTGGAAATCCGCGTGATTTTTACTTGTGGCGATTTGATTTTACCGCAGAGGCGCAGAGAAGAAAATTCACTTTTAGCCAGAAATCAAAATCAGATTCGCGCGGATAAGAGAAATCAATTTATGTTTTCGTCTGTGCGAGCCTGATTTGTATCCGGGGCTCATTTTCTTCTCTGCGTCCTCCGCGTCTTGCGGTTGACTTCAGCGCTGTCAGTTTAAGAATTTTGGCGTTTCGATTTTATTTGGGGCGTTGGCCCATGCCGGGCATGTTGTCGTAGAAGTCGGGCGTGACCTGCTTTTGCCACTGTTGGATTTTATCGGCTTCGATCGCCGCGGCGGGGAGGAGAGAGGCGAGAGTGGGATTGGCCTGAGCCAGGGCGAGCATTTCCCTGGCGAGGGAGGCGAGCTGGGGATCATTGATTCGCGATGCGTAGATGATGTAGCCCAGTCCCTGAGGGCCAAGCTGCAAAAGAGAGAGGCCGGCTTCGCGGCGGAATTCGCCATGGGGGCTCCAGAACATGGGAACGAGAAACTTGATCGGCCGCTGGTCTCCCGTACGGCCCAGGGCTTGAACAATGGCGAGACGAACGGAGGGGTCAGGATCGCGAATGGCCAACAAAAGTGCTTCGATGTCTTTGGGGCCTTTGCTTTCGCCCAGGCGTGTGGCGGCGGCGGCCCGCGCTGCTGGATCGGACGATTTGAGTTGTTTGATATCCCACCACGACATGGAGTGTGACGTTACTCGCCCACAGCAAGCATGTCGATGGTTGACCCGGCACTTGAGCTGGGGGCAATTTTCTTCTCGGTGCCCGGTGCGTCTTGCGGTAAAAGATGGATTTGCGGAAACGGGAAGATATCAGCGGCGTCATTTTGATTCGATTTTCAGCGTCATCTGTTTTATGAAAACCAACGATCTCGATTTCCACCTTCCCCAGGAGCTGATCGCTCAAATTCCGTGCGCTGATCGCGCTGGGTCGCGCCTGCTTCATTACCGCCGCTCGGATCGTCAAATCCGGCATCTGTATTTTCGCGATCTGCCCGAGCTGTTGAATGCCGGCGATCTACTGGTGTTCAACGATACCCGCGTCCTTCCCGCCCGGTTTACGCTCCAAAAATCCACCGGAGGCCGCATTGACGGGCTCTTTCTGTCCGAGCCGCGGGCGGGATGCTGGATCGCACTGCTTCGCAACCTCGGCGAGGCCGATCCCGGCACCATTCTCAGTTTCGCATCGGATTCTTCCATCTCCGCGACGCTCGAAGAGAACCTTGGAGCGGGCGAATACCGCCTCCGAATTTCCGCGAATGAATCGGCCCTGGCGATTCTGGAGCGTCTGGGCCGAATGCCCCTTCCTCCCTACATCAAGCGAG
Source organism: uncultured Tepidisphaeraceae bacterium (assembly GCA_964499005.1). Taxonomy (GTDB): domain Bacteria; phylum Planctomycetota; class Phycisphaerae; order Tepidisphaerales; family Tepidisphaeraceae; genus CAZCKE01. The sequence goes on along the minus strand of CAZCKE010000147.1, from coordinate 7,014 downwards.
ATAAATCGTTTGACGAGCGCGACATTCTGGATCGCCAGAGCTACCAAACCATTTATGCTTCATGCCCCGGCGCCGTCGCGGCCCCAACCGCCGGGCTTCACTTCACTCCTGATCTGCTTGCTCAACTGGATGCGAAAAAGATTCTTCGCGCCTCTATTACGCTTCACGTCGGCCCGGGCACTTTTCGACCGATCTCCAGCGACGACCTGGAATCCCATGCGATGCATGCCGAGCAATATCTTATTTCCGCCGGTGCCGCCGACGCTTTGAATCGCGCCAAGCGAGAATCGCGCCGCATCATCGCGGTCGGCACCACCGCCGCGCGGGTTCTGGAGTCGCAGCCCGATAACAAGCCCTTCGCCGCTCATTCGGCTCAAACTTCCATCTTTATTTATCCCCCATATCGCTGGGGCCAGACCGATGCCCTGATCACCAATTTCCACCTGCCGCGCAGCACCTTGATCGCTCTCGTGGCCGCTCTCACGGGCCTGGACGAGCAGCGGCGGATTTATCAGGAGGCCATTGCAAAGCATTATCGCTTTTTCAGCTATGGGGATGCGATGTTCATTGAATAATCCCCGCCCCAATTTTCCCGAAGATGAGTTTTTGTCAATTGCCCCGATTCGCGGCTTCCGGGTCGGCCGTGCGGAGGAGTTGCAAGAGGCCGATTCCGCTGCCGCGGCGGACGGGAATTTCGAGTTGCAGGAAGCAGAAGCACATTTCGTCGGTGGTTTGCTCGCCGAAGCGAACGCACTGGGGAGGGCTGGAGGGGTTGGCGGGATTGGCGTCGCTGTTGTCGTAGGTGGCGATGACGTCGATCTTGGTGCCGCGCGGGAGGTGGATCGGCTGGGCGTAGCGGTATTGGTCCTGCCAGCGGAAATCCCAATCCTGAATCCAGATGAGGGGGACAACGGCGCCATCGGGCTCGGTGGCGGTGGCTTTCATCTCGTGCCCGAGAAGGTGCATGTGGGGTGTGACGCCGACGAGGGTGAGATCAACTGGTGTCGTCACATGGATTTCGCGGGTGTAATGGTTGTCGTTGGGGGCGATGTCAATGCGGCGGTTCGCCAGGGGGAAGCCGACGATGCGCTCGGTGACGGGTTTCTTGGCGAAGTAGATTCCGATCTGGTCCTGGTCGTGGCGCGGCTTGCCGTCGGGGTGATAGTGGACTTGTAGAACGAAGTCGGAATTTTTCTGGAGGAGGCGGCCTTTGCCGTCGGGGAGGAGATAAGGAGTCGCGCCCGGGGCCCAGCCGCCGAGACCGCCGGTGGCTCGGAAGCCGACGCCGCCGAAGCTTTGGTAGCCGGGTTGGCCGTCCTGGTTGGCGTTCTGGAGTTTTCGGGCAGCTCCTTCGTTGTCGAGGAAATAGAGGGCGTGGTGGACGACTGTGGGAGCGCCGGGATGAAATTCGACGCTGGCGACGAAGCGGTCTTCGGTGATGTTCGTGGGAAGGACGTAGGCGCGGTAGACGTCGCGGCCGCTGGCGGGGACGTCGAAGGGCTTGGGAAGAGTGAGGATCAGATCGGGTTGGCCGAGTTGCCAATCGGTGGCGAAGGCCGGCACGGGGGGAAGGTCGGCGTCGCTGCCGCGGGGCGCGCCGGCATCGGCCCAGTCGCGGATCGTGGCGATTTCACGGTCGCTGAGACGGCGTTCATCGACGAAATGGCAAAAGCCTTCGGCGGCTTTCCAAGGGGGCATGATGCGGCCCTCGGTGACGGCGGCGATTTGCTTGGCGTGCTTGGAGGCGTCTTCGTAGGTTTGCAGCGGGAAGGGGCCGATAGCGCCTTCGTGATGGCAAGAGACGCAACTGGCCATGAGGATGGGGGCGATATCGCGCGCGTAGGTGACGGAGCCGCCGGCGGGTTTGTGGGTCCAGGCTTCGAAGACGCAGCCGATGGCAGTCGTTTCGGCGGCGGCTGGCGTTGTGCCGGCATCGACGGCGGACATTGCATCGAGCAGATCGTGGTGATCGACGTGCTGGGCTTGTTTGGTGACGCCGGAATAAGCATCGTCGATGCGGCCACGGTAGATCGTGTGGCCGGTGCGATCCATTACGAAGGCTTCGGGCGTGACCTTTGGGGAGAGTTCGGCGGCGAGTTCACCTGAGGCATCAAAAACAAGCGGGAAATGGACGAGATAATCGTTGGAGAATTTTACGGCATCGGCGCGGGAGACGGTGGGGTCGGAGATGACTCCGTAGAATTCCTGACCTTGTTTGGCGGCTGTGATGGCCAGATCGTTGAGAGTGGAAATGTACCAACGGGAGATGGGACACTCCGTCCCGAGGAAGATAACGGTGGTGGGGCGGGTGGCGGCGCTGCCGAGGGGGACGATCCGGCCGTCGAGGGTTGTGGCGCGCAGGCCGTGCATGACCCCGTCGGTGCCGGGGGTGTTCTTGGCGGTATCAGCGTTGACGAGATGAGCGGATATAGCCGCCACGGCCGCCAGCACGGCCGGCAAGGTAATTGCCCACTTCCATCGCATCCAACTCGGCTTCTTTTCGATCATCGTAAATTCCATGGCCGGTGAAATTTGACCTGTCTGGATAACGCAATCACAAACAGATTATTGCGTTGCGTCAAGCATTTCCGCGGCGATTTGTCGCAATGAGCGGTCTTGGGGCCGGGGAGGATATCATCGTGCGGCAATCCGCATACAATCCAACCAATGCCCGCAGAGACTCGTACGAATGATCCGCTGCTGCTTCCGGCGCTTTCGCTTTGCCAGCGCGAGCTGACGCGGTTTCTTCGTCAGCGGCTGAGAGTGGTTGTTTCGCTGGGAACGCCGATTATTTTCTGGATTTTTATTGGAGCGGGATTGGGAACCAGTTTCAGGTCGGATTCGCCGGGGGGGGCGAACTTTATCGAGTATTTTTTCCCCGGCACGATCATCATGATCTTGTTTTTCACGGCGGTGTTTTCGACGATTTCGATTATCGAGGATCGCCGGGAGGGTTTTTTGCAATCGGTGCTGGTCGCGCCGGTGCCGCGATTGGCGATCGTGTTGGGGAAAGTACTGGGCGGGACGGTGCTGGCGGCGGGGCAGGGGATCTTGTTTTTGTTGCTGGCGCCGTTGGTGGGCGTGAAGTTGGCGCCGGCGTCATTTCTGGCGGCGATTGCCGTGATGCTGCTGATCGGCTTTGCGTTGACCGGGATGTCATTTTGCATCGCGTGGCGAATGAGCTCGACGCAGAGCTTTCATGCGGTCATGAATCTGTTTCTGATGCCGATGCTGTTTTTGTCCGGGGCGTTTTTCCCGGCGGAGGGGGCGAATGCGGCGCTGCGGTGGCTGATGAGGTTGAATCCGCTGACGTACGGCGTTTCGGCCCTGCGGCGGGCGCTGTACTGGAGCGATCAGGCGAACCTGCATCTGCCGGGGTGGACGGTTTGCCTGGGGGTGAGCGTGCTGTTTGCGGTGGCGATGGCGCTTTTTGCCGCACAGATCGTGAAGGCTCGCGTGGCGGCGGATTTGCAGTAGGATGAATATTCCGTGATGACGCGACCGCACAAGGTCATGATTGTGGTTCTATGGGCAGCGGCTGCCGCGGCGGCGGCCAGCGTGCTCACAATGAAAGCGGTGATGCCGGCGCGGCGAGCGGCTGTCAGCGGCGCGGGAGCGGGTTTGCCTGGCGCCGATCCGGCGGCGGGAGTCGATGATACGGATCAATCTCTACCGGTTCTTTTCAAAGCTCCGGTATTTTCATTGACCGATCAGGATGGCAAGCCGTTTGCCAACGCGCAGCTTGCGGGGCAACCGTGGGTGGCGGATTTTATTTTTACGCAGTGCGCGAGTCTGTGCCCGCTGATGTCGTCGCGGCTCTCGGCGCTTCAGGATCGGATTCCCTCGCGGGTGAGATTTGTTTCATTCTCGGTGGATCCGGAACATGACACACCAGCGGCGCTGACGGAGTATGCCCAGAAGTATCACGCACAAACCGGGCGATGGACGTTCCTCACCGGAGAGGCCAAGGAGGAGATGCGAATCGTCGCGGGGATGAAGATGTACGTGAAGGCGGCCGAGGGGGCCAATCCGATCGAGCACAGTCCCTATTTTGTGCTGGTGGATGGGAGCGGGAACGTGCGCGGGGTATACGACAGCAACGTTGATCAGAACATCGAACAGCTCGTCCATGACGCCGGTCTGCTGGCCAAGGCCGGCGGGGGCGCGGGCAAATGAGGTTCATCACACCGGAGCTGAACGCCACGCTGAACTCGATCAGCGCCGTGCTGCTGGTTTGCGGGTATTTTTTAATCAAACAGGGGAATTGGCGGGCGCACGCGACGATGATGATCTGTGCGACGGTCATCTCGGCGGTGTTTCTAGTGTGTTATGTGACGTATCACGCGATGTACGGCGAAAAGAGCACGACCGCGCATCCCGGATTGTTGCGAGATATTTATCTGGTAATTTTGCTGCCGCATCTGGTGCTGGCGATTGGAATGTTGCCGATGATTCTTGCAACGCTATGGCGGGCGTACCATCGCGACTGGAGCCGACATCGGAGAATTGCGAGGCCGACGTTTTGGATCTGGCTGTATGTTTCGGTCACGGGGGTGATTGTTTACTTCATGCTGTATCATACATCGCTGAGCGGGTGAGAATTGCCCCTCACCCTGACCTTTCCCCACGAGTACATGGGGAGAGGGGTGAAGAGCATTAGGCTTCGACGATTTTCTGTAAATCCGCGATACGGGCAGCCCAGAATTTTTTGGCTTTTTCGGCGGTGGCGGAAGTTTTCAGGCGACTGTGCTGGACGGTCATGGCGCATTTGCCGCTCTCCCTGGGATAGAACATCACGCTGACGCGGGAGTCGTCCTCGGTGCATCTGATGCGGATCGATTTGGAGGGTGTTGACTTGGTGATCTCAAACGCCGGTTTGGGAAGCCATTTGGCGCGGCGGTGGGGATCGATCCACGCGTTGAAGAGCGGGCCGGCGTCGGAAGCGAAGGTTTTGCTGACGCCGATCTCAAAGCCGTTGGGCTTTTCTCCCTTTTGACGGTTGAGGCGAACCTGCTCATAGCCGACAGTGACCATCTGGCCCCACCAGGGCCCGGCACCTTTTGCTTGCGCGATTTTGACGATGCCTTTGTGATCGAGCTTGCCGGTGCCGGCTTTGTCGAGGATTCCGAACCACTGCGGCCAGGTTTTGCCGGTGGCTTTCTGGACGGCGGTGTTGGAGACGCGATTGGCGGTGTAGTTGGGGGAATGGAGGTCGAGAGGCATAAATTCCTCTGCTCATTTCAGGCCGAAGCGTGCGCATGGACCTGCTTTTCGGCGTGGTAGCTGCTACGGACCAGAGGGCCGGATTCGATGTGGCGGATGCCTTTGAGTTCGCCGCGGGTTTTCCAATTTTTGAATTCGTCGGGGTGGACCCAGCGCTCGACGGGGAGGTGATTGAGCGTGGGCTGAAGGTATTGGCCGAGAGTGAGGATGTCGCAGCCGATGGCGACGAGGTCGTCGAGGATGGCATCAATTTCGGTTTCGGTTTCGCCCAGGCCGAGCATCATGCCGGTTTTGCTGACGAAGCCCTGCTGCTTGGCGATCTGGAGGAGTTTGAGAGAGCGGTGATATTTGGCCTGGGGACGGACGGTGCGATAGAGGCGCGGGATGGTTTCAATGTTGTGGTTGAGGATGTCGGGCTTTTGATCGAGAACGGTTTGCAGGGCATCCCAGTCGCCGCAGAAATCGGGGATGAGGACTTCGACGCTGGTGCCGGGGGATTGGAGGCGGATCTGGCGGATGGTTTCTGCCCAGACGGCGGCGCCTCCATCGGGGAGTTCGTCGCGGTTGACGCTGGTGATGACGGTGTGCTTGAGGCCCATTCGGCGGACGGCATCGCCGACGCGGCGGGGTTCGTCGAAGTCGAGAGTCGGCGGCCGGCCGGTGGCGATGTGGCAGAATCCGCAGCTTCGCGTGCAGACATCGCCGAGGATCATTAACGTCGCGGTGCCGGCGGCCCAACATTCGCCCATGTTGGGGCATTTGGCGGATTGGCAGACAGTGTGGAGGCGGTTTTCGTTGACCAGATTCAGTAAGTCGAAATATTGCTTCCCGGCAGGCATTTTCATGCGCAGCCAAGGCGGCTTGCGGCCTGTAAGGGAGGGCTTGTCTGACAGAATGTCGAGGGAGAGGGACATAAACCGATGCGGATTTTAGGAGATTTACGGATCAAAGACGAGAGCTAGCGCGACCTGAACGGGGATAGCGGAAAGTGGTTAACAGGCGGAGGTCAGGGGAACTGTTGAAAGCAGAAATTCAGTTCAAAGGAGTTGAAATATGTGCAGGGCGAAGCGCTGGGCGGCGTCAATCGTTTTGGGGATTGCATTTTCGGGCTTTGCGCTGAGCTCAATGGCGAGGGCAGGAGACGTTTTGTTTATCAGCGACGGGAGTTTGATCGACCGGTATGATTTTTCATCCGCGAGTTTGGATAGTGGTTTTATCACGGACAGCAGCATGTCGTTTACGGGCATCGCGATTGGACCCAGCGGTAATTTATTTGCGGGGACGACGACGCCGATACCGGAAGTATTTCAGTACGATCCGAACACGGGGGCACAGACAGGTCTGAGTCCGTACGTGCCGTTTTTGCCACCGGGTTCGCCGAATCCTGCCAATGTCGAGAACCCGGCGGGGATGAAATTTGGGAGCGATGGGTTGTTGTATGTCTCGGACATCACCAGCAGCAACATCAACATTTACGATTCGACGGGGACCTCACTGGCGCATCCCACGAGTCCGGAATTGGATCAGCCAAGCAATGTGGGATTTAACAGCGAGGGGATTTTGTTCGTTCCAAATCCCGGCTTTGCGGATGTGCTGAAGTACGACTCGGGGGTTCAGGCGTTCAGCGAGTTTACATCGCCGGTCTCGGGTGGACTGGCGAATCCGATCGCGATCGCATTTGATTCAAGGGGCCAACTTGGAGTGCTTGGTGAAACCCAAGAAGGAATTCTGGAATACAAATTGGATGGAAAGTTACCCAAGAACCTAAATCACTTGACACGGGGGGGGGGT
>CAZCKE010000146.1:7312-9048 GCA_964499005.1 uncultured Tepidisphaeraceae bacterium | reverse complement strand
TCCGCGGGACGACGGTCCCGACTCGGATACGGACGCCGCGCGTCGTTCGTTACTTGCGGCACGTATTGCGCGATGCGATGGGGGATGCGGGATTTGGACGGGCATCAGCGGAAACCGCCTTTGAGGTGCCGTATCCGAGGCGGCGCTGTGGGATCATTCTCGGCACGACGCTCCATGGAATGCGGAGCGGGGGACAATTTCTCCGAGAGAAAAACGCGTCGGCCCTGAAGCACTTCCTGGCAGCGTCCGTCGTCCGGGAGGCGAGCGCGGGCCTGGGCCTTGAGGGGCCGGCCCTCACGACCTGCTCGGCTTGTTCATCGAGTCTGGGAAGCATCGCGTTGGCCGTGACATTGCTTCAAGCGGGGCATCTCGACCTGGTCGCTGCCGGAGGATACGACCCGATCAGTGAATATGTTTATGCGGGATTCAACAGCCTGCGTCTGGTGGCATCCGGCCCGGTTCGCCCATTTGCGCGCGATCGCGCGGGAATGAAAGTTGGGGAAGGATACGCCATTGTTATTCTCGAACGAGAGAAAGACGCACAGCGGCGAGGCCATCCGGCGTCGCTGGCGCGAATTGTGGGGTTTGGCGAATCGGCGGACGCCTATCATCTGACCCATCCGCATCCCGAGGGTGACGGCGCGGCCCGGGCAATCGAGGCGGCTTTGAAATCAGCCGGTATCTCACGGGAAGAGATTGATCTGATCGCGGCACATGGAACGGCCACGCCCGACAATGACGCGGGAGAATACGCGGCGTTGCGGCGCGTGTGGGGTGAGGATTTGCCTCGCGTGCCGCTGGTGGCGTTTAAGAGCCATCTGTCGCATACGCTGGGAGCGGCTGGCGCGGTGGAATTGATTCTTTCGTCGATGGCGCTGGAAGACCAGACGGCGCCTCCCTGCGCCAACGTGGGACCCGATGATTCGGATTTTGAGGGATTACGTGTCGCCACGGGCGAGGCGCAAGCGGGGGCGATTCGAAATTCGCTGAATCTTTCGCTGGGATTTGGCGGAGCCAACACCTGCATGATCGTTGGACGCTCGTCGGATGTTTCCGAGCCAAAATCGATTCGACGGGCGACAAATCGCGAGGCTTGGATCACCGGAATTGGCGTCGTCCTGCCCGGAGCGGTGGGGAACGATCAATTTATCCGCCGCTGGCGCGAACCGGGATCGCGCATCGTCCATGACACTCCGCAGATCGACGAGGCAAGAATCGCACAACTACTCCACGCGCGTCGTGTGCGGCGCATGAGCCCGTATGTGAAACTCTCTCTGGCCGCAGCCATGCTCGCGTTGGAAGATGCGGGCGTGCGGGACATTGCGGAATTCGGCGAGTCCTGTTGCGCGCTGTTGGGCTCCACGCATGGATCGATCCAGTATTGCCATGATTACTACGAGCAGATCGTGCGCGAGGGGATCGCCGCGGCCAATCCGCTGCTGTTTGCCGAGGGGGTGCCCAATGCGGCGGCGGCGCATTTGCGTTTGGCCATTGGGATGAAGGGGGGATGCAAGACGATAGTCCGTACCGCGTCGGCGAGTCGCGAGAGCTCTGTGCCCATCTCGCTCTCGGTCTTGACGACCGGCGGTCGCACGATCACTCGCGTCGCGCCGGCGTCGAGCAGCCGCCGGATCAAGTCGCCGTCGGCCGGCTGGCCGTGTACGGAGATCGTCAGCTTCGACGGATCGCGGCCGGCGTCTTTCGCCATCCGGTCGAGTGCCACCCGGCTTGTCCGA
>CAZCKE010000146.1:0-7302 GCA_964499005.1 uncultured Tepidisphaeraceae bacterium | reverse complement strand
TGGCCATTGGCATCAAGGGGGGATGCCAGACGATCATCGGCTCGCGGACGGCGGGCATCGATGCCCTGGGATTGGCGGCGGCGCGAATCGCCAGTGGGCAGTGGGATCGGGCCGTTGTCGGAGCCGCGGAAGAGTATTCCCCGCTACTTCACGAGGCATATAGCACCTGCGGCCTGATTGCCCGGGAGCGGGATGCAACCCCGCCTTTTGCCTGCGTCAAACGAGGTGAGCCGGGCAGCTTGGGCGGCGCATTTGCAGCGGGCTGCGGCGCGGTGGCGTACATTCTGGAATCGCGAGCCTCTTTGGAAAGGCGAGGAGCCAACATGCCGGTGCAACGCGTTTGCGCTTCGGTTGAGGACTATGCCTCGGCTTCTGCTTCCGAGGGACAATCGGTAGCCGCCATAGCCGGAATATTGGAGGATTTGGGAAATCCCACGGCAGTGCTGAGCTCGGCCAATGGGACGTGGATCGATCGACTGGAAGCATCGGCGATTCGTCAAGCGGCCCGGCAGAGCAGTCAAGCGACAGTTGTCAGTTCAATCAGCGGACATATCGCCGAGTGTTTTAGTGCCGGCTCACTGGCCGCCATCGCCGGCGTAATCTTGACCGGTCGATTTCCCAGGTTATTTGGTGAGTTGAGCGATGAAGAGTCCTTCCTCGCACCAGGCGAGGAGCCCATCGATCAATTTGCAGCTCTGGCAAGTGATTACGCGGGATTGGTCAGCGGCATCCGAATACAGGTGCACCGCCGTGGTGCATCTGCCTAGAACGATGGTACATTGGCGACGATTTCGTGAGCACGGCATCTAAAACTTCGGTTCAAACCAAATCCCGATCCCGGCGGCCGAAGATCGCACGCCGTCGCCCGGTGGTGGCCACGGCGCCGCACACATGGCCCGCCTGGGTGGACGAATTGTTTACTTCCGCGTTGCGTCACAGCGAAAAAGAGGCCGGCGGCATTGATCTGCTGATGGTGGATGCTCCCGCATTCCGGTTGATCCGCGCGCGGGTTGAAGGGGCCGGGGAATTGGGGCCGGTCGAATTTCAACAGAGGACGCGGGCCGCCTATGGCGCAATCGCCCGGCGGCTCGAATCCTCGCCCCGGCGATTTCCCGTGCGATTTTGGAACTATATTCCTTCGATTCATCAACCCAGCGGCGAGGGACTCGACCGGTACATGATGTTCAACGCCGCCCGTTTTGAAGCGTGCCGCCAGTGGTTGGGCAGTTCGGGCGCCGGGGGTGAAGGATTTGAGCGGCATTTGCCCACGGCTTCGGGCATTGGGCACAGCGGGCGGGACTTGATCATCGACGCCCTGGCCACCGCCGCGCCAGGCGTTGCAATCGAAAATCCGCGCCAGATTCCTTCCTACCGGTATACGCGCCGCTACGGCCCACGGCCTCCCTGCTTTGCACGGGCGACGCAAATAGCCGATCTTGGCGGCGGCCGCTCACTCGTGCTGGTTGGGGGCACCGCCAGCATCGTCGGCGAGGAATCGCGGCATTTGGGCGATCTCTCCAAGCAAATCCAGGAGACGCTGCTCAACCTGGCCAGCGTTGTCCGCGCCGCCGCCGGCAATCTTTCCCCCAGCGATGACCTGGCCGAGTTGAAACGGTTCAAAGAAGTGCGCGTCTATTATCCCCGCCCCGCCGACGCGCGAAAAATCGGGAGCACGCTTCGCCCCTATTTTTCCAGAACCGCGCGATTGGAAATGGGCACTGCCGAACTGTGCCGCAAGGAATTGCTCGTTGAAATTGAGGGCATCGCCGTGATTGAAAAAGGTTGAGAGCATTTTAAGGAAAGAAAAAGGCCCGATGCCCCCCGAATCTCAATCGTCAGATGATCAATCTCATGATGTCCTGGTTATCGGCGGCGGACCGGCAGGCTCGATCGCCTCGCTGATCCTCGCCCGCGCCGGCCTGCGAGTCATTGTGTTGGAGAAAACAGAACATCCGCGATTCCATATCGGCGAGTCCTTTCTCCCGGCGACATTCACCCTCCTGAAAAATCTGGGCCTGGAGCCCTCGCTGCGAAAGTTGCCGCACGTCCCCAAATTCGGCGGCGAATTTGTCTCCGGCGACGGATCGCGATCCATGCGGTTTGATTTTGCCGATGGCCTGTGCCCCAATGACGAGGCGTTCAACATCGAGCGTGCCCCCTTCGATACGATGCTCTTGACCGAGGCGAGAAAATCCGGAGCCGACGTGCGCGAAAATATGCCCGTGCGCGAGATTCTATCCCTTGCCGTCGGCGATGTGCGGGTCAAGACGGACTCGGGCGAATTCCGCGCAAGATATCTCATCGACGCCAGCGGGCAGGGGACCGTTGTCGGCCGCCACCTGGGCACCCGCAAGACCGCCGAGGAGAGTCATCTGCGCAAGGCCGCTTATTTCAACCAATTCCAAAATGTTTACCGCACTCCCGGCCGTGACGGCGGGCATCCACTGATCATCATGGTCGATGAGGGATGGTTCTGGATGATCCCGCTGGACGAGCAGCGAACCAGCGTCGGGCTGGTGATCGATCCGGAAATATCCCGGCACATCCAAAAGCGGGAAAATATCTCCGCCGACCGGATGCTCGGCTGGGCCATTTCCCGCTGTCCCGCCGTCGCGCAGCGGATGAGAGAGGCAACCGGGCCGGAAACGAATCACATCGCGGCCGATTTCAGCTATCGCTGCCCCCCGTACGCGGGTCGCGGGTATTTTCTGGTCGGCGACGCCGCGGCGTTCATGGACCCGATCTTTTCCACCGGCGTTTCCGTCGCGGTGACTGATGCCGCCTCCGCCGCAAATCACATCATTGACATCCTTTCCGGCAAGACGACGCCCGAGCGCGCCAGGGCCGCGTACATCTCCATGATCGAGCACAGCACCGGCACGCTCTTTCGAATCATCCGGCAATACTACGATCATTCGTTCCGCGAATTATTCCTCAACGGCACGGGCCCCATGCAGATTCATCGCGCGGTAATCGGCGTCCTGGCCGGCAACGTCTTCCCGCGCCCCCCGTGGCCACTCCGGTGGCGGCTGGCACTTTTCAGCTTGTGCGTGTTTCTCAACCGGTATGTGAAACTGGTCCCCCGCCGCACGCGATTTTCGCTGCTCCATGCCAAGCCGGTTGCCGATGCCGAGCCCCGGCAAGCCGCCGTTGTAGTACCGGCATCGTGATCTGCGCCGCGTCGATCGCGATAAACCCGGCCAATTTGCTGGAAATCTGATATAACGCCCGTGCGGATTTCGTGTCTCAACGCTTATGGCCCTGATCTTAATCGAGCGACTCATCGAGCATGCCCAACGCCGAGGCGAAGCGATTGCCCTCCGGCAAGTGGAGACGGGCCAGACCTGGACTTGGGGGCAACTCGAATCCGCCTCGCGAGGAGTAGCCGCCCGACTCGCTCAAGACCTGCCCGTCGGTGCGACCGTGCTGCTCTGCGCGCCCAATGAGCCCCAATTTATTGCCGCTTTCCTGGGAATTCTCCGCGCCGGCTGTAAAGCTTATCCCCTGCCTCCTACTTCCGCCCCCGATGAATTGGCTGCGGCCATCGTAGACGCTCGGGTCAAAGCAGTGATCTCTGCCGCACTTGCGGGTCACGACCTTAAAACGATTCTTCTCGACGAAGTCACTGAGATGGCTGACGATCAGCGCGCGGCGACTGTCGATCGTGAGCCTGCTCAATCCGCTTTGTTGCTGAATAGCTCAGGCACCACCGGCCGGCCGAAGATCGTGCATCGCAGCGCCGCCTCATTGAATGCGGTGATCGACGCAATGTGCACTGCAATTCCCTTTGGCCTCAATGACCGGGTCCTGGGTGTCGTGCCACTGTGCCATTCCTATGGAATCGAGCATGGCCTGCTCGCTCCCATCAGCGCTGGAAGCCGCGTAGACCTTTGCCGCCAATTCGATCTGCCCACATTACTCGCGCAACTCCGAACCCAGACAACCATTTTCCCCGGCGTCCCTTTCATATTCGACGCCCTCGCCAAGGACGAGCCGGCGCGGTTCCCGCATTTGCGATTCGCCTACTCCGCGGGCGGCCCACTCCCTTGGACCGTCGCCGAGGCCTTTCACATCCGCTGCGGCGTTCGCATCGGCCAAGTCTACGGCGCCACCGAAATTGGCTCCGTCACCTTCAGCAACCCCAACGCCTCCGATTTTTCCCCCGCCAGCGTCGGTAAACCGATGCGCGACGTCACGATCAAAATCAGTGAAGACACCGGCGAAATCTCCGTCCACGCCAAATCGATGTTTGGTGGATATCTGAACAACCCCAGCGCGCTGGGTACGACCGCCTATTTTTCAACCGGCGACTCCGGCCGCTTCGACGCCGCCGGCAATCTCACCATCACCGGCCGCCTCAAGCTGCTGATCGACATCGGGGGCCAGAAGGTCAATCCCTTGGAAGTAGAGCAAGTCCTCTCCGAGCATCCTAGCGTCGGCGATTGCATCGTGGTTGCATTGCCTTTGAGCTCGACCGTCACGCGATTAAAAGCCCTGATCGCCCCTCGCGCCGGCGGCCCCACGCCGTCCCCCGACGCCCTGCGGCGATTTGCCAAGTCGCGGCTGCGCCCCTACAAAGTCCCTCGCATCTTCGAAGTGCGCCATTTCCTTCCGCGCTCACCTGCCGGGAAAATTCTCCGCCATCTCATTGAGGATTAGCCCATTATGCATCGTCGGCCGCGATTCCTGATTATTCCGGCAATCCTCACCCTGCTTGCCGGCTGCTCCAACTCGGTGCCGGCCAATCCGCCGCAGATTTATACGGTCCCCGACGGGCGCGCGGCGATTCAAGTCCTGCGCACGCGGTACGCCTCGGTCCATACTTTTTCCGCTCAATGCCAGTTCAAGCTCGTCGATCCCAATCAGCAATCGGTGCATTTCGACGGGGTCCTCGTTCAATCCGAAGATCAGCGCATTCGCCTTCGTGCCTGGAAGATGGGCACGGCCGTATTTGACCTGACGCTTCGGCCTGACGGGCTCTGGATCAAAACCCCCGACGACCCCAAACGCGCCGCGAAAATCATCGCCGTCACCCACCAGGCCTCCGATCTGGCCCGGCAACTGCTCTGGTTCAACGGCGGATTCTTCGTTGATCCGGGCATCATCATCGAATCGGCGAGCCCCGCAACGATCACGTACCGCCGCGATCTGGAGAATGGCTCGAAGATGTATTGCGAGGTGGACCGCCCCACCGTCACGCCGCGCCACTGGTGGCTCCTCGACGATAAAGGCCAGTGGCGCTTCGGACTGGAAATGACCGATTACGGCGATTTCAATGGAATCAGCTGGCCTACCCATATCGTTGCGAAGGCGGATGCCGCCGATCAGCAAGCCGGCGGCGACATCGATATCCATCTTTCTGATCTTGAGTTCAATGGCGAGTTGGGCCCCAAGGCCTTTGATCCCCCGCCCGGCGCGGAGAAGCGCTCGTGAGACGCTTCCTCGATGCGCTGTGCGGGGTTCCCACCGATCATCCGTGGGCAACACTGCTTGCGGCAATCGTCTTGACGCTTTTGTCGGTTGCGGGGATCAAGCGCCTCTCGGCCGATGCGTCGCTGGATGCGATGTTCCCGCAAGGGGACGCCGCGGCGGATGTTCTGGTTCACGTGTTGGATCAATTCGGCACCGCCGACGAACTGCTGGTATTGGTGACTTTGCCCGAAGATGCCCAATCGCCCGATCCCCAGCGTCTTCTCGATTACGCCGATCGATTCCAGAAAGCTGTCGCCGATTCACCGGCGGGGCCGTTATCCGATGGCGTCGTCTACCGCGTCGAGCCCGACATCATTCAGTTTGTGCAACACGAGCTCGCTCCGGCCGGCTTGTTCTATCTGGATAATCAAACACTCGCGCAAGTCATGGATCGCCTCAGTCCTGACGGCATGCGCAGGCAATTGGATCACGATCAGGCGATGCTCGCCCAGCCCGGGCCCGCCGCCGGCGCGATGGCCAAGGCGCTGATGCAGGATCCGCTCGCCTTACACGATTTTTTATTGCCAAAGCTTCGCGAAGCCGAGCCGATGGGCACCTATCAGAATTCCGATGCCTTGATTGCCCCCGATGGGAAATCGCTGTTAATTCGCGTTCTTGGGAAAAAGCCGCCGACCGATTTGCCCTATTCACGAGCATTGTCGGCCGCGATTGTTGATGCCTGCCGATCGGCTCAGCCGCGCGGATTAAATGTTCAATTCAGCGGCGCTTACGCCATTGCCGCCGCCAGCGAACGATCCATTCGCAGGGACGCCATCACCAGCATCGTTTCTTCCGTCGCTTTGCTGATGGCATTATTTCTCGTGGCGTTTCGCCGCCCCCTGCGACTATTTCACCTTGCCTTCGCCCCCGTCGCCCTGGGCGTGTTGTGGGGATTTGGAATCTACGGGTTGGTCCTGCGCAATCTCAGCCCGGTCGCTGCCGTCATTGGCGGAGTACTGGCCGGGATGGGAATCGATTATTCTGTTCTCTTTCTCTCGCGGTATGAATCCGTTCGTGGCGAATTGGGCAGTCGCGCCGCGGCTCGAACGACTCTGCGCGAAACCGCCCCGGCCGTCTTCGCCGCTTGGATCACCTCCGTCGCGGGATTTCTGGCCATCGGCTGGTCCACCGTCAAAGCCTTACGCGATTTTTCCATTCTGGGAACCGTCGGACTAGCCGGCAGCTTTTTGGGCGCCGCATTTGTTGTTCCGGCATTGCTGTCGATTGCCGGAGGAGACGATCTGGTCCAGCGCCGCGCATTTCGGTTTTCGCTTGAGCCGATGCAACGATGGGCGGATCGGCATCGCGGGTTTTCGGTCGGCTCCTGCGTTCTGCTGATGCTCGTTTCAACGGTCGTTGCAGCGTGGCCCGGCCCAAGCCTTTTCGAAGCCGAATCCGATCTGACCGTGATGCATCCCCGCCCCAATCCCGCGCTCGACACCGTCCTCGTAGATCTTCGCCGTTTTGCCATCGTAAGTGTACGCCAGGTGATGCCACTGGCCGGCGGCGGGGCTTTCGTCGCCCCAGCTCATATCCTCATCATAATGTGTTACAGCGCTGAAGCCTCCACCCGAGCCATAATTGAATGCCATGTTGGCCAGAGTTGTCCCACGATGTCCCCATGCCACTAAGCATTCCTCGCTCGAATCGAGACTTGGATTATAAACCCAGACCTCGATCGAGCGAGCATGCGCCCCGGCCAATGTGGCAGGGATCGTTTGCTCACTCCGATACGCGTCGCTCGTGCCGTTGAATTCCACTGCCGATAGACCCCCGGCCATAGCCCGCTTTGGGGCTCCCACGCGGCGGAAATTGCCCATCGTGCCAATT
>CAZCKE010000145.1:0-9084 GCA_964499005.1 uncultured Tepidisphaeraceae bacterium | reverse complement strand
CGCGGGGAGCTCGAGCAACACCGCAGTCGCCACTTATGCGGACAACTATTTTGAATACGACGCAAACCGGCGGGTGACCAAGGAAGTGGCCCAGGGGGCCGGCTGCTCATGCAGTGGTGGAAGCGGGCAGGGGACCTTCACCTATTCCCGCTCGACCAGCGGGTTCTCGAATGGATACAACTCGTGGAAATTTAAGACGGTCGAGACGCTGCCCGACAGCACGACCAACACGGTTTACAGCAATTACGGCGGACAGCCGATGCTGTTTGTCTACAATGACGGCACCAACAAATGGGGCAATTATTACAAGTACGACAGCCAGGGAAACCTGATTTGGTCGGCCGAGCCTTCGGCGCTGGCGCTGCCTTCCAGCCTCTCCACCCTTGAAGCGTACAGCGATTTGACCAACAGCGGCGGGTATCTCAATAGCAGTTCGGGCCTGATTCACATCTACGATTACGCGTCAACGACGACGGCGACCTCGTCTTCGTCGGGCAACGTGCAGAATTACCTGATGGATGAAAAGGTACAGCAGGGGAACACGGGGACAGCAGTCACGCTGCGCGCCTTGCTCTACACTGCCCACACGGCGGACAAGACAACGAGCGGGGATGGCCTGGGCGGCACGGTTTATCCCCTGGCCAGTTCAACGGAGTATCCCACTTACAACGGAACCGGCGGGCTGACCACCGGCTATTCGTACACTTGGGCGACGTCATCAGGGCTGGCGACCGCTGCCATGATCTCCAGGACCACGACACTGCCGGGGATCTCGGCGGCGGAGAATGGACCCATCACCAGCGATGCTTCCACCGAATTCTACGACAGCTTTGGGCGATTGCAGTGGACCAAGGACGGGGATGGGTTCATCAACTACATCGCCACCGACCTGGCCAGCGGCGGGGCGACCAAGCAGATCATCGACGTCAACACGGCCAACACAAGCGACTTCACCAACCTCCCCAGCGGTTGGAGCACACCCACCGGCGGCGGATTGCACCTGATCAGCAGCTACAGCGTGGATGGCCTGGGAAGAATCACCCAACTGACCGACCCTAGCGGGAACGTCACGTACACGGTTTACCTGGACGCGATTCATTCCGCCAGTTACGTCCACGAAGTGCGGGTCTATCCCGGGTGGCAGTCGGGCACGAGCACGACCACCGGGCCGGTGCGGGTGACGCGCGAGAACTGGTGGAACAGCCAGTCCACTGGCGGCTTGTTCCGCGAGCAGATGACGATGGCGCCTTCGAGCATCCACACCACCGGAGGCGTGCCGGATGGGACCGAGAGCGAGTCGAACATCCAGAGCCTCTCGCGGCAAATGCTGGACGACAGCGACCGCGTCGCCGTCGGGTACGAGCAGATCTCCATGGGGGGCTACTCGTACACGGTCGCCAACTTCATCCCATTTGGCGGTGCGAACACGTATTACTATGTGACCAACTATGGCTACGACGCGATGGGCCGGCGCAACCGTGTGGTCAACACGCTGGGGACGATCACGGACATCGTGTACGACACCCGAGGCCGGGTGAGCAGTGTGTGGGTGGGGACCAATGATTCGCCCTCCAGCGGGACGTGGTCGCCGAGCAACAACGCGTCTCCGTGCAACATGATCCAGGTCACGGCCAATCAATACGATGGCGGGAGCGTGGGCGATGGGACTCTGACGCAGGTGACGACGTATGTCGATTCGAGTTCTTCCGACAACCGGGTGAGCCAGTACTGGTACGACTGGCGGGACCGGCTGACGGCGAGCAAGGATGGAGTGGCCTCGAGCGAGACGGATGGGGCGCATCGGCCGATCATTTACAACGTGCTGGACAACCTGGATCGGGCTTACCAAACCTACCGGTATGATGGGGATGGGACCGCGCCGACGATGTACCTGGGGCAGGTCACCACGCCCAGTTCGAGTCTGCTGCGCGCGGTGATCTACACCAACTTTGACGATCAGGACCGGGTGTATCAGACGCAGCGGTACGCGGTGGACCAGTCGTCGGGGACGATGTCCACGTATGCCCTAACCACAAACAGGTTCTACAACCACCGGGGGCAGGTCATCGAGACCTCCTACCCCGGCGGGATCGTCAGCAAGGCGATCTTCGACGGCGCGGGTCGAGTCACCAACAGTTACCTCACGGATGGCGGCGTGGTGAACAGCGCTTCGTACGCGGGAACGTGGGCGGGAGCGAGCTCTCTTTCCAGTGACCTGATCCTGGAAGAGAGCATCAACAGCTACGACTCCGATGGCAACATGATCCTGACGACCTCCAAGCAGCACAATCACAACGACACGTATACGGGCGAGCTGGGCAATTCCACCACGAATCCAAAAGCCCGCGTCAGCTACGTGGCCAATTATTACGATGCGGCCAATCGGCCGACGACCCGCGTCTCCGTCGGCACCAACGGCGGCAGCAGCTACACGCGCCCATCCTCTCCACCTTCACGGAGCGATACGGCATTGGAAGTCAGCTATACCTACATGGCTGCCGGCTGGCCCGACACGATCACCGATCCCAAAGGAATCATCACGGCCAACGTCTACGACATGCTGGGCCGAGTGACCCAGCGGGTCGAGGCGTACGATGGCACGACGACCTTGCCCTTGACGGCGTCGGCGGTGACAAGCTCTACCAATCGCGCCACGGTCTGGACCTACGACGGCCTCAGTCACGTTTTAACCCTTCAGGCGCTAATGCCGAGTGGCACCAACAGCCAGACGACGCAGTACAACTATGGCGTCACCACCAGCGGCGGATCAGCCATTAATTCCAACGATTTTCTCGCGTCGATTCAGTATCCCGATAAAACCAGCGGCTCCGCGGGCACGAATGCGTCGGATAAGCAACTCCTCACTTATAACGCTATCGGGCAACGTCTGACGTTTACCGATCAGAATGGAACGATTCATACTACCAGTTACGACCTGCTGGGGCGATCCATCTCTGACGCGGTGACAGTGGCCAGCGGTAATCCGCAGAACATTGATACCTCCGTGCTGGCCCAGACGGCGTCGTTCGACACGGGAGGCCGGCCGTACCTCCTGACCAGCTACAACTCGGCGACCGGCCGATCCAGCGGCAATATCGTGAATCAGGTCGAAGATTTGTATAATGGACTGGGCCAATTGACGAACGAATATCAGGAACATGGCGGCGCTGTGAACACCTCCAGTTCTCTCCAGGCTCAATACGCTTACAACCTCATGAGCGGAGGTGTGAACAACAGCCGCATCGCCTCCATGACTTACCCGAACAACCGGGTTCTGCACGTCGCCTATAATTCCGGGCTGGATGATTCCATCAGCCGCCTGAGCACATTGGCTGATGACAATGGCTCCGGCGGTGTCGGCACGCATCTGGAGGACTACAGCTACCTCGGCGCGGGCATCGCCATCCAGCGCGCCCATCCCCAGCCCGGCGTAAACATGAGCTACGTCCAGCAATCGGGGGATACGAGCTACAACAACGATGGGGGGGATCAATACACGGGGCTTGATCGATTCGGGAGGGTCATTGATCAATTCTGGACGACCACGACCGACCGCTTCCAATACGCGTACGACCGCAATGATGATGCGCTTTATAAAAACAATCTCCAAAACTCCGGTTTGAGCGAACTGTATCACTCCAACAGCTCATCGAGTGGCGACAACGCAACCGGTTATGACAAGCTCAATCGCCTGGCGGCGTTCGTTCGCGGGACGCTCTCGGCGTCCAGCAACAATGGTTCCAGCGGCTTGGGCAGCTTGGATACCGTCTCCACGCCCTCCACCCAACCGAGCCACAGCCAAAGCTGGACCCTCGATGCATTGGGCAATTGGTCGAGCCAGACCGTCGATGGCACGGCCACCAGCCGCACGCACAACTCGAAGAACCAGCTTACTGCCGTTGGTTCGACCGTTTTGGCGTTCGATAACAATGGCAACATGACAACCGATTCCCGCGGTTACACGTACACCTACGATGCTTGGAACCAATTGATTTTCGTGAAGAATGCCAGCAGTGCGACGGTGGCCTCCTATGCCTATGACATCCACGGCTGGCGAGTCCGGGAGACCCACGGTTCCACGACCACGGACTGCTATTTCGACCACGGCTGGCGGGTCCTCGAGGAACGGCAGAGTTCGACAGTGACCAATCAGTATCTTTGGGGCAATTATATCAACCAGTTGATCTGCCGGGACGACAACTCGACTACGGGCAATCTCGGCATCAGCGGTTCAGGGCTGGGCCGGCGTTTGTACGCCCAGCAGGACGCCAATTACAACGTGACGGCCCTGATCGACACATCGGGCAACGTGCAGGAACGCTTTGTGTACGATGCCTACGGCATTGGGACGTGTCTTAACGCTGCGGGAAACCCGATCATCGAGCCGTTCAACTGGTGCTATGAGTATCAGGGAATGCGGGGCGATCCGGTGGTGTCGCTGTATAACTCGCGTTATCGGGATTACGACCCGCTGCTGGGCCGGTGGATGCAGCAGGACCCGATGGGGTATTTGCCGGGGATGAATCTGTATGAGTTTGTGGGGAGCGGGCCGGCGAACTGGGATGATCCATTGGGCCTTGATCATTTACCGGGCACGGAACAGCATTTCAAAGATATTATGAATAGGGATTGGCCTGACATTAGACCCGGGAGCCAGCAATATGACATGGCGCAGAAGTATTTTGACAAGGGATGCATAGGCATGACTCTGACCCATCTAGGTTGCGGATATAGATATCCAGGCGCTGATGCTGCATCTGAACTTATGCCGAGTTTAAATAACTGCTACTGGTCGATGAAAGAAGCGATGGATAAGCTGAAGGAAATGAAGCAGGACTCCAACTGCAATAATCCAGGGCTTTATTCCATCCAGCTATGGGTTCCGGACGGAGGCAAAGGCGATTACTTGCCGAAGCAAGATAAAGGTCCGGTTACTTCCGCGCCTCATCAAGGACTTCAAAAGTGGGCGAGTGCGCCCAACACAGATCCTGACCCTAACGCGCCTCAGAAAATCGATCCGAGCAGGACGAACGGTGGGACTAACTATGATTTTGGATGGTATGAGCCAGATCCGAGTGATCCCTATAATATAAATAAGGGAACTTTCTGGTTTGCCAACGAAATGGGTGACCCAATGCAGATTTTTCATCAGCCATCGACGGCTTGGCAGAGTCCGCTTCCGAAGGGTTCACCGTGGAACCGCCAAGTGTATTGCGTCCAATGCAGGTGTACGAAGGACAAGGCTTTCAGTCAGCCGGTGACAAACGGCAACTAATGTTTTTTGTTCCCACACGGTATCATCGCTGCCGCGAACGTTTAGGCCTGACCTATGAAACGGCTATGTCGCTGGTTTTTTGCTGCAGCCGCATGCTTCTCTTTTGTCCTATGCGCTGGTGTGGTGGTCTTATGGGTGCGTTGTCCCTCGAAAAGCACTTACCACAATTGTGAATCGTTTGGTTGGACCCATGTACGGCGAACACAGCTTCTCCTCGCATACCTTTTGTCGCAGGATCAACGCATCGAAGTCGCATTGAATTCAATACATTGGGTCGGGAAAATCCCATCCCCCGAGGCTGCGCGCTCGTTCCTTTGGTCGCCATTCCACGGCTTCAAACATTCGTATGATAACGACATGTTATCAGAGCGGGACTTCCGTCATGGCTTCGCCTATTTTTATGAAGTGGAAGATAATGTCGATCCAGTTGATAAATCCAATTATCCCGAGGTAACGCTGACGGGAAGCACGCTTCGGCGTTCCATTCTTATTCTTGGTGCTCCGGATTGGGCATTGGTCTTAACTACTGGAGCATTGCCCCTATGGATGGTAGTTCGTACGGTAAGGCGCTGGCGGATGGCCAAACCCGGCCACTGCCCCGTCTGCGGCTACGACATGCGGGCCACTCCCGACCGCTGCCCAGAATGCGGCGCGATTCCCCCGCAAAATCAATCCGCGTCGCCGAAACCCAATTGAGCGAACTTGAACAACAGCCGGCTGTTAAGCATGACCTACCCGAACAATCGGATCTTGGATTATGTCTACAACTCCGGGTTGGATGGGACCATCAGCCGGGTCAGCGGGCTGAAAGATGACAATACCGGAACGCACGTGGAGGACTATTCGTATCTCGGCGTCGGGACAATGGTTCAGCGGGCACATCCTGAGCCGGGAGTCAATCAAACCTACATCCAGCAATCCGGCGACACCTACTACAACTCCGATGGCGGGGACCAGTACACGGGGTTGGATCGCTTTAACCGTGTGATCGATCAGTTCTGGACGACGACCACGGATCGGTTTCAATATGCTTACGACCGTGACAACAATGCGCTCTATAAAAACAACCTCCAGAACTCCGGCCTCAGCGAGCTCTATCACCAGAGCAGCACATCCAGCGGCGATAACGCCAGTTCGTATGACAAATTGAGTCGACTGGCGAACTTTGTGCGTGGTGCCCTCTCGACCTCGGGAAACAATGGTTCCAGCGGCTTGGGCAGCTTGGATACCGTTTCCACGCCCTCCACCCAACCGAGCCACAGCCAAAGCTGGACCCTGGATGCACTGGGCAACTGGTCCAGCCAGACGGTGGATGGCACGGCGACGAGCCGAACCCACAACTCGAAGAACCAAGTCACGGCAGTCGGAAGTGCGAGCCTGACCTTTGACAACAACGGCAACACCACGACAGACCAACGCGGCTATACGTACACCTACGATGCGTGGAATCGGTTGATTGCCGCCAAGAATGGCGGCACGACCCTGGCGAGCTATGTCTACGACGCCAAAGGGTGGCGCGTGAAGGAAACTCATGGCTCGACCACAACGGATTGTTATTTTGACAATAGCTGGCGGGTTATTGAAGAGCGGCAAAGTTCCACAGTGACGAACCAATACATCTGGAGCTTAGCCTATATCGATGGGCTAATTCTGCGCGATGACAACTCCACCAGCGGCAGCCTAGGCATCAGCGGATCGGGGCTGGGCCGGCGGTTTTACGCTCAACAGGACGCCAACTGGAACACGACGGCGCTCATCAATACAAGTGGGAGCGTGCAAGAACGGTTTGTTTATGATGCCTACGGCAATGGAGTCTGCCTGAATGCCTCCGGCAGCCCGATCACTGACCCGTTCAATTGGAACTATTTGTATCAAGGGATGCGGGGTGATCCGGTGGTCTCGCTGTACAACTCGCGCAACCGGGATGATGATCCACTGTTGGGGCGATGGTTGCAGCAAGATCCAGCCAGCTATATCGATGGCTTGAATCTTTATCAGGCCTATGAAAGCGATCCGGTCGAACTCACAGATCCATCAGGCCTAAAGGCAAAAATTTGGACATTCTCTGGCATCAACAATTGGGGCACGCCGAAGGGGGCACAGGCTGGCACTCCGCCACAATTCAATGACTATGTTGGTGACTCTTTTGGTGGTGATCTCGGATGGGCGAGTCACTTAGGCACGACAGGGGAATACAATCAAACAACTTCTGATTGGTCCGGAGATACGCACCTTAATCCCGACTATAATGGTGGCCAATCTGTGATGAATGCCAATTCAACTGGGATACTGAACGACGAAGCTAAAGCCACTGCCGCTACCCGAAAACCAGGTGAATTTTGTAAGGGTGACGGCAAAAAAGCCGTAACGCGAGTTTTAATGATTTCTCCGAAGACGGGAACACCGCCGCCTCAAAAAAGCTGCTGTTGCGATATTCAGACTGAAGTCTACTGGGATCCACAGGATGGAGTACCAAATCAAGGTTTAAACCTTATGCAAAACGAGAGCAACGCCTTCTGGGGGCAGTTTGGCCACGTTAATACCGTGCAAACCCAGCCACAAAATCCGAACGTTGCTCACGCGCGACATGCCCTTGACGGCTTTTTA
This sequence comes from uncultured Tepidisphaeraceae bacterium, assembly GCA_964499005.1. Lineage (GTDB taxonomy): Bacteria > Planctomycetota > Phycisphaerae > Tepidisphaerales > Tepidisphaeraceae > CAZCKE01. Next base: position 1,202 of record CAZCKE010000145.1, on the reverse strand, counting down.
CACAATAACATGATCTTGGAAGAGGAGCATGGTTTCACTGACTTGGGTGAGTACGTCGCTGGCTACAATCCGACTTATAATTTAGCGCCCGATCCACGATCCCATTTCGACAACTGGAAGAACGATCCGAATGTTGATCGCATCTTGGTATGCCACAGCCAGGGGTGCAATATCGCGATGCACATGCTTGGGCAAGTATGTCAGAAGGCCAAGTGACACGGATGAAAGGCGGAATGATGAAATCATTTTCACGCAGTGGCTGGATCCTCGTGTTAGTGTTATTGCTGTGGCTTGCGGTTCTTCCCGGTTGTGACCGCGGATACAACACTACGTGGTCAGATGTGACACACGATTCGAAGTTCTGGGGCGGATATACGCTTCAGGCGAAATACGTTACCACCGCTCCGGTATTTATCATCGGCTCTCCATCGCAAGGTTTCTCATTGGTTGCACCCTCGGCGGTACGACCTCGTGAAGCTGAAGTACCTAACATTCCCGCCACGATTGAGGAGTACAATGCGGCGCTTGCCAAATGGCCAAATATCTATGGTATTCTTTCCAAGGGTTCTGTCGTGCAAATTACTGGTTTTGAAGAGAGGCATGCTGTTACCTATACCACCGTGTATGTGTCGGCTGATGTTGTGATCAATGGCCAAACGGTGAATAAAGTGACGATAAACGGATTGTCTGAATTCTATAAGAACGATGCTGTGGCATGGGAACCAAACCCAAAGGTATTGAAACCTCTTACGGAACGAGCTGAAACGGAATCTCCGCCCGCGACACAGCCAAGCGCGAAGTAAAAACACAGAAGCGGATAAGGGGGAGCAGATAAGGGGAAGGTCAATGGCGCCGTGGTCACTTCCGGAACTCCCTCGTTGAGTGTCCAATATAGTTGGAATCTCATGTCCAGCGGCGTGAACAACAGCCTCATGACGAGCATGGTCCACGCCCAGCGGTGGGGGCTTGCATTTGATCAGCAGCTACAGCGTGGATGGTCAACCCGCTGGGGACGATCACGGATTACGTGTACGACACCCGAGGCCGGGTGAGCAGCGTGTGGGTGGGGACCAATGATTCGCCCTCCAGCGGAACGTGGTCGCCGAGCAACAACGCGTCTCCGTGCAACATGGTCCAGGTCACCGCGAATCAATACGATGGCGGGAGCGTGGGCGATGGGACTCTGACGCAGGTGACGACGT
>CAZCKE010000144.1:7673-9099 GCA_964499005.1 uncultured Tepidisphaeraceae bacterium | reverse complement strand
GGCGGGAAGAACCCTATCGGCCCAAAAGTTTCTTCCCGCCCTCCCGCACCCTCCCACCCATCTCCTGTTCCCTCAACCGTCAAGCGGGTAAATGCGGAGATAGAAGCGGGACGGCGCGTCCGTGAATATGGGGCCGATTCGAAAACAAAATCACCCTCACCCTGATCTTCTCCCGGAGAAAGAGGGGAGGCAGCGAAGTCGGATTGCGGCTCGAAATTGGGGGGTGGGTGTGATAGCATCGGGGGCATGACGATGAAGATTATTCTTGCGAATCCGCGTGGTTTTTGCGCGGGCGTGAACATGGCGATCGAGACGGTGGACAAGGTTTTGGCCATGAAGGGGCCGCCGGTCTACGTTTATCATGAAATTGTGCACAACCGGCACGTGGTGGATGGGTTCCGCGGGCGCGGGGTGGAATTTGTAGATGATATCGAGGAGGTGCCGGTGGGCGGGCTGGTGGTTTACAGCGCGCATGGGATTTCGCCGGAGGTGAGGCGGAAGGCGAAGGAGAGGCGGCTGATAGAGGTGGACGCGACGTGCCCGCTGGTAACGAAGGTGCACATGGAAGTGCTGAGGTACGTGCGGGATGGGTATACGATCATTTTCATCGGGCATCGCAAGCATGACGAGGCGATCGGGACCGTGGGGGAAGCGCCGGATGCGATCATCGTGGTGGAGACGCCGGAAGAAGCGATGGCGGTGCATGTGGCCAATCCCAACCGTCTGGCGTACGTAACGCAGACGACGCTGAGCGTGTCAGATGCGCAGCGGGTGATTGATGCGCTCAAGAAGCGGTTTCCGAATATTCGCTATCCGGCCAAGGACGACATCTGCTATGCGACGACGAACCGGCAGAACGCGGTGACGTCGCTGAGCCCGGAGGTGGATTTGGTGCTGGTGATCGGGAGCAAGAACAGCTCGAACAGCCAGCGGTTGGTCGAGCGGGCGCATGAAGCGGGGAAGCCGGCGTATTTGATTGACGATGAATCGGAGCTGGATCCGGAGTGGTTCGACGGAAAGCAGGCGGTCATGGTAACGGCCGGTGCGTCGGCGCCGGAGCATCTGGTGACCAACCTGGTTCACCGCCTGAAGCGTGATTTCGGCGGACAGGTCGAGACGCGAACGCTGATGGAAGAAGGGGTATCGTTCGAGTTGCCCAAGTCGGTGAGAAGTTTGGCCGTGGTTAATTAGATGCTGAATGGGGAATGGTGAATTAAAAGAGAGGCTGAAGAGTAGTTTATTCAGCATTCCGCGTTCATCATTCCGCATTTGATTTGAGGTGAGAGATGAAGGGAGTGATTCTGGCCGGCGGAACGGGCTCGCGGCTCAATCCGCTGACGAAGGTAACGAACAAGCATTTGCTGCCGGTGTCCGCCACGCCGATGATTTCTTATCCGCTGGGCTGCATGGGGAAAGCGGGGGTCGG
>CAZCKE010000144.1:0-7663 GCA_964499005.1 uncultured Tepidisphaeraceae bacterium | reverse complement strand
GGCGGGGGAGAGGGGTTGGAGGTTATATCCGAGGGGTAAGGAACGTAAAAGCAATTGGTGGCCGGTGTACGACAAGCCGATGATTTATTATCCGCTGGAGTGCATGGCGAAGGCGGGGATCGAGGAAGTGCTGCTGGTGACCGGAGGAAACAACAGCGGGGATTTTGTGCGGCTGCTGGGGAACGGGCGGGAATTCGGGCTGAAAAACCTGAATTACACGTATCAGGACGGGGCGGGCGGGATCGCCCAGGCGCTGGGGCTGGCGGAACATTTCGCGGGGGGCGACAGCATCTGTTTGATCCTGGGGGACAACATTCTGGAATACACGATTCGGGATGCCTGCCGAAAGTTCCGCCATCAGGGACAGGGGGCCAAAATTCTGCTGTCGGAAGTGGAGAATCCGCGGGCGTATGGGGTGGCGGAGATGTCGGGGGAACGCGTGGTGAAAATCGTCGAGAAGCCCAAGGAACCCAAAAGCAATTGGGCGGTGATCGGGATTTACTTTTACGACGGCAAGGTGTTCGACATCGTGCGGACGCTCAAGCCCTCGTCGCGGAATGAGCTTGAAATCACGGATGTGAACAACGCGTATATCGATCGAGGGGAGATGAGTTACGACAAAGTGTGGGGATTCTGGGCGGACGCCGGGGAGAACATCGATTTTTACCTCAAGGCGTGCAACACGGTCGCCAAGAACGGAGCGAACAAAGAGCCGATGCAGGGGGCGGAGGCGCGGTGAAAATCCTGGGGCTCCATCACGCGCAGATCACGGTGCCGGTCGGCGCGGAGCGGGCAGCCAAGGATTTTTATTGCGGGGTTCTGGGATTGGCCGAAATCGAAAAGCCGATGTCGCTTCGGGGGGTCAGCGGGTTTTGGATGCAGGCGGGGGATCATGGGGTGCACGTCAGGACCGAGGATGGGGTCAACCGGGGCGCGACCAAGGCGCATCTGGCGTATGAAGTGGATAATGTGGGCGCCTGGCGGGTCGAACTGGAGCGTAACGGGATCAAGCCAGCGGATTCGATCCCGATCGAAGGTTTTAACCGGTTTGAATTTCGAGACCCGTTCGGCAATCGCGTTGAATTGATCCAGCGGATTTGAAGGTTCATGATCAAGCGGATTCATCATGCGCAGCTATGTGTTTCGGCGGGCGATATCCCCAAGGCGCGGGAGTTTTATTGCGGTTTGCTGGGATTGAAGGAAGTCCATCGGCCGTTTGGGCCCAATGGCATCTGGGTGGAGGTGGGGCCGCAGATCGTGCATATCGGGATCGATGAGGCGGATCGGCAAAAATCGACGTCTCACGTCGCGTATGAAGTGGATGACCTGGCGGAGATGCGCGGGAGATTGAGCAAAGCGGGGTTTGAGATTGAGGACCCGATTGCGATGCCGGGGCATCAACGGTTTCAGATTCGCGATCCGTTTGGGAATCAGGTGGAGTTTATTCGCCGGGATCAGGCAAAATAAGGCTTGAAAAGACGGCCCCTCACCCGGCCTCTTCCCATTGAGTACATGGAAAGAGGAGGAAGAAGGAGGGGAGGTTTTGATTGGGCCGCAAGGAAGGCGTGAGATGAAAGCATTATTGGTGACCGGCGCGGCCGGGTTTATTGGGGCGAATTTCGCGCGATGGCTGGCGAACCACGACCGCCAGGCGAAGATCGTCGCGCTGGACAAGCTCACCTACGCGGGGAACCTGGGGAACATTCAGGATTTGATCGATCAGAAGCGGATTGCGTTCGTGAAGGGAGATATCGCGGATCGAGGGACGATCGAACAGGTGTGGGATGAGCATGAGATCGGATCAGTGGTGAATTTCGCCGGTGAGACGCATGTAGATCGGAGCATCATCGATCCGGGGCCGTTTATCGAGGCGAACGTGCGCGGGGTTTATGTGCTGCTGGACGTGGGGAGGAAAAAGGGGCTGGAGCGATTCGTGCAGGTGGGGACGGACGAGGTGTATGGGACGCTGCCCGAGCATGATACGAAGGCGAAATTCGTGGAGGAGATGCCGCTGCTTCCCAACAGCCCGTACAGTGCCAGCAAGGCGGCTGGGGATTGCATCGCGCGGTCGTATTTTCATACGTTCAAGATGCCGGTGATGACCACGCGGTGCAGCAACAACTATGGGCCGTATCAGTTTCCGGAGAAATTGATCCCGCTGTTTGTGACGAACCTGATGGAGGACAAGAAGGTGCCGCTGTACGGGGATGGGATGAACATCCGGGATTGGCTGTTCGTGGACGATCACTGTGAGGCGGTGTGGACGGTGCTGCAAAAGGGAACGCCGGGCGAGGTGTACAACATCGGGGGGAACAACGAGATCACGAATCGCAAGATCACCGAGACGCTGATCGCGGAGATGGGCAAGAGCTGGGACCAGAGCGTGCAGCATGTGAAGGACCGGCCGGGGCATGACCGGCGGTATGCGATTGATGCGACGAAGATCCGGCGTGAACTGGGTTGGGCGCCGAAGCACCGGTTTGAAGAGGCGATCAAGACGACGGTGCAGTGGTATCGCAACCATGAAAAGTGGTGGAGGGCGATCAAAAGCGGGGAATATTTACAGTACTACGAGCAGCAATATTCACATCGATGATGTGATTCGCCAGCAGATTTGTGGGCCGGTGGCCGCATACGATTCATCAGGATGGACCCGCAATTCATCACCGTCGTCGGCATTGCGCTGGTGGTATTGGCCGTCAGCGTTCAAATCGCGTACTACGTGCGCTCGCGATCGATGGTGAAGCGGTGGGCGGAGCAGAACGGGTTGCGCGTGATGGCGATGCGGAAATCGATGTTCAGGAGAGGGCCGTTTTTGTTCAGCGGAAAGTCGCGGCCGGTGTATCGCATCCTGGTGATGGATGCCAACGGAGCGAAGCGCGAGGGGTGGGTGCGATGCGGCACGATGATGATGGGGATTCTTTCGGATCATGTGGATGTGGAGTGGGACTAGGGCAAAGGACAAGTGACGTGAACGAGGGCGGAGCCATTGTGATTGCCCATGCGGCGCCGGCGGATGTGCCGGTGATTCTGGATTTCATCCGCAAGCTGGCGGAGTATGAGAAGCTGGCGCACATGATCAAGGCGACGGAGGAACTGCTGCACGAGCATCTCTTTGGGCCACGGCCCGGCGCGGAAGTTCTGATGGCTCGAATGGACGGGAAGGCTGTCGGATTTTCCCTGTTTTTTCCCACGTTTTCGACGTTCCTGGGGAAGCCGGGGATTTGGCTGGAAGATTTGTTTGTGTTGCCCGAATATCGCAGAAAAGGCGTGGGCAAGGCGTTGCTTGCGAGCGTGGCAAAGATCGCGGTGAAACGGAATTGCGGCAGACTGGAATGGTCGGTGCTGGATTGGAATGAGCCGGCGATTCAGTTCTATCGAAAGATCGGGGCGGCGGCGATGGATAACTGGACGACGCAGCGGCTGGTGGGTGAGGCGCTGTCGCGGCTGGCGCAAGAGAAGCCTTCATGAGTTTATACGATTCGATTCTGATCACCGGGGCCGGCGGCATGGTGGGGCATGCAGTGGGCGATGAGTTGGCCGCGCGCGGGCATGCTCCGGTCGCGCTGAGCCGCGCGGAATTGGATGTCGCGGACGCGAAGGCAATGGCGGATGCCTTTGCTCGCCATCAGCCCAACGTTGTATTTAATTGCGCGGCTCATACCAAGGTCGATCTCTGCGAGACGGAAGAAGAAAAGGCCAATGCGATCAACGGCCGCGCGGTGGGGGCGCTCGCGGAGCTTTGCCGCCGGCACAGCGCCGTTCTGGTTCACGTGAGCACGGATTTTGTATTCGACGGGGCGCTGGGCCGACCCTACCGGGCGGACGATCCGGTCCATCCGCTGGGGGCGTACGGAAGATCCAAGCTGCTGGGAGAGCGAGAGCTTCGGCAGAACGCGCCGGCGCGGTGGCTGATCGTGAGAACCGCCTGGGTCTACGGACGTCACGGCGCCAACTTTCCGCGAACCATCGTGCAGGCGGCCAAAGCCGGAAAACCGCTGAACGTGGTGAACGATCAAATCGGCTCGCCGACCTACGCGGCGGACTTGGCCCGGGGAATGATCGATCTGCTCGACAGCGGAGCGGCAGGCGTGTGGCATTTGACCAATGCCGGACAAACAAGCTGGTTTGACCTGGCGCAAGCGACGCTGAAAGCATTTCATATCGACGCGCCGGTCACGCCGGTCAGCTCACAGGAATGGGCAAACATCCGCCCCGGCTCGGCGCGGCGGCCGTCCTATAGTGTGTTGGATATTGAGCCTTTTTCGCGGCAGGTGGGCCGTCCGATGAGCCCTTGGCACGAAGCGCTGTTGGACTTTGAGGCCGCGGTGCGCCGGGATGGTTTTTAGCTGTTATAATCCCCGGCTCATCGCCCCGACGCGAGGCTGCTGAATGAATTCAATCCATTGGTCTGTTTTGTCGCTGCTGTTGTTCGCCGCCCTCTCGGCGTGCAAATCAAACACGGATGCGACTCCCCCCCAGACTTCCGATGGCTCGTCCGGCCCCCGCTACATGCTGAGCACCGGCCCCAATTCGGCAGCCTGGCACCCGCTGGAGCCGGGGGATAGCGTTGAGACCGTCCTGACTCAAAACCCCATTCCCACTCCGCATGGACCGATGACGGTCGTGCTGGTTCACCGCGGTCCCGAAGGACGCTCGCGCGAATTGATTCAGCTCGAGGCCGATGGAAAACTGATGGACCCGAAGCAGAATTACGCTTTGCGGGATGGCGATGAGCTGATCTATCCCGGCTCGACGCCGCCGGGCCAGGGGAGCGGGACGCCGGGGCATTGAGAGTTTTCAAACCGTTACACTCATGATGTTGATCGGAAGACACGGCGATCGTGGAGGTTGGTTGTGAGGATTCTCGTGACCGGGGGGGCCGGGTTTATCGGCTCAAATCTCGCCAAGTGGCTCGCGGTGGAAGGTCACGATGTGACGGTGGCCGACTCGTTTCAATCGGGGCATTTCTCGAATTTGGTCGCGTTCTCGGGAGACGTCCTGACGCTTAAGGGCAGCGACGACCTGGAGTCGATGATTCGCCGCGGACCATTTGACGTGATCTTTCATCAGGCGAGCATCACCGGCGTCGTCGGCGCCGACGGGGCCGACCTGACCGGCGCGATCCAGCAGCAACACCTGATGATGCGCAATAACGTCGAGACGTTTCGGGGAATCCTCGACTGGACGGCCAAGACGCAGGCGCGGCTGATCTGGGCGAGCAGTTGCAGCATTTACGGGCGCGGGCCCGTGCCGATGCGCGAATCGCAGCAGCCCGATCCGCTCAATATTTACGCCTACAGCAAGCTGTTGATGGAACGGCTGGCCAATCGATACGCCCCCAAGTGCACGCAGCCGATCATTGGATTGCGGTACACCAACGTCTACGGCCCCGGTGAAGCGCACAAAGGAAAACTGGCAAGCATGATCCAGCAACTGGCGATCCAAATGCGCGCCGGAAAGCAGCCTCGCGTTTTCCGGGCGGGACAGCAGAAGCGCGATTTCGTTTACATCGTCGATGCACTTCAGGCCAATCTGAGGGCGATGACAGCCCCATATCCGGGGGTCTACAACGTCGGATGCGGGAAATCCAACACATTCAACGAGGTCATCGCGCATCTGAATCGCGTTTTGAAAACCAACCTGGAACCCGATTATTTTGATAATCCCTACGGGTTCACGCAGGATGCGACAGAAGCGGATTTGACCGAAGCTCGGCGGCGGCTGGGGTACGAGCCACAATTCGATCTGGGAAAGGGAATCGATGCCTATCTGGCGTCAGGGCGATTGGGCACGGCGGCCGGTGCGCCTAAGATCACGTGAATCTCACCTGGCCGATCAGAAATAGTTTTGCTCACAAATGCACGCGGCGTGTGTAAACCCACCATTCAACAATCAGCAGCGGCAAAGCGGCGGCGGCCACCAGCCACCACCAGAGCTCCATGCGCGATTTGGTGGAGGCGACGGGGGCGGCCTGGCCGCCGGCCCCGGGCGCCAGGGGCGCGGGCAGCAGATTGCTCGAGGTGGGATCGAGCAGGCTAACGGCGATGTTTTCGTACTGCGGAATCGCCGGATCGGTCGTGTAGAGACCGACCTTGTCCAATGCGGGGAGGACGAAATCGCCCGTGGCGGGGACTTTGACTTTTTCCGATCCGGCCGGGCTTTTCAACGAGATCGTGTCGGCAGCGGCGGCGAGCTTTTGCAGGTTGTACCGGGGAATTCGCAGGGCGATGCCCGGCTCATAGGAGGGGCGCACATCGACATCCGCGCCCAGAGCGAGAAACTGCAGCGTCTGATAGAGAAGGGCCGGATACCAGGGCCGCAGCGGCATGTTGCTGTCGATGATGTCGAAGGCAAAAATCAGGTGAAACGCGCGGTTTTCGCGATGCAAAATCACCAGCGGCGAATTAGACCCATCGACCAGAACCTGCGAATCCAGGGTGGGAAGCACCTTGATCGCGTGGCCCACATAGAGCTTGCCGATGTTCAGGTGCCGCAGGATCGGGTGGTCGCGGTTCCAGTCCAGGACTTCGTTGTCTTCGACGAGGACGGGTTTGCCGTCGGGATCGGCGGCAGCTTTGATCTGCAAGCCGGGCGGCACGCAGCCGAAATAAATCGCCGCGCCGCTGGTGGGGACGTCGGCCGGTTTGAGCTCGTCGCAGCGATCGAAAACGATCACGTCGTAAGGCTTGGTGAATTTTTTACCGCCGCCCGATGCGTTGGGCAACGCCGCGAATTCCTGCCAGAACATTTTGTCGAAATTCTTGATCTTCTGAACGCGCAGGCCGGATTCGAGGAATCGATTGCCGTCCGTCACGAGTAAAACCGACAGCGATTTCGGCGGCGGAATAACGACAACTGCGGAATCATCGGACTTGAGGCAATCCCCCTCCGTGTTTTCCTGCTGGATGGTGATGACCGCCGAATTGGTCAATTCCAGAGACGCAAAATCGATCCCTTCCTTGATGGGAAATCCGCCGGCGATCGCCTGCTTGCGCTCCTCATCGGTGTAGCGATCGGGCAGCAGATTGGCGACTCCGACTCCGCGGACTTCGCCGTCGACGCTGAGCTGGACCTGAACGCCCTGCACGGGGTCGGGGCCGAAATTGGCCAGACGGGCAAAAACCTGAACTTGCGTGGGCTGCTCGTAATTTCGCTGGGCGTTCATCGCGACGATGGCAATATTTTTGGCGGTGGTCGTGCCGATCTGCTCGTAATGCAGGTTGCCCTGCACTGAAACTTTTTGCGAATCGGAGGCGCGGCCATCGGAGAAAAGATAAATGTCGGGAGCTTGCCGGACATTGATCGACTCGGAGGACGTATTGCCACCGCTGATGGAAGTGAGGGCGGCCTGGGCATCGGCCAGCCGGTAAGCGGCTTCGAGCTTGCACCGCCGGTCGGTGGGCTCGATAGAATCGATCGCATGATCGAGCAGCCGCTGATCGCCGGTGAAGGGTTGAATCGTCTCCGCGGAATCGTCGTAGGCGATGACCATCGCCGGGCCGTTTCCCCCCAGGGTGCCGACCAGGTCTTTTGCCCGGCGTTTTGCCGTTTTCGCCTTTCTTGTCCTTCTTTCCCTTGTGCCCCCAATCGTCACCCCAGTCTTCTTCGTCTTTTTCCTCGGCGTCCGGCTTGCGATAGTTGCTGACCGAGCGCGTGTGCC
>CAZCKE010000143.1:0-9154 GCA_964499005.1 uncultured Tepidisphaeraceae bacterium | reverse complement strand
CGCGACGAGATGCGGCGGGATCAGATCGATTTGAGCGCAATGGCGAGGGAGATCGCACGCGAATTGCGGGCGAGCGAGCCGGACCGCCAAGCGAATTTTGTAATCTCCGATGGGCTCCAGGTGAATGCGGATGCCCGTTTGCTGCGGATCGCAATAACCAACCTGCTGGGCAACGCATGGAAATTCACGTCGAAGCGAGCGGACGCGCGGATCGAAGTCGGACGGTCGAGCAACAACAGCCAGGATTCCTTTTTCGTTCGCGACAATGGCGTGGGATTTGATTCGGCATATGCCCACCGGATTTTTGGGGCGTTCCAGAGGCTTCATTCCACGCATGAATTCCCCGGTTCGGGGATCGGATTGGCGATGGTTCAGCGGATCATGTTCCGTCATGGGGGCCGCGTCTGGGCCGAGGGAGCTGTCGGGCAAGGAGCGACGTTCCATTTTGCCCTGTGAAAGGAGTATTTATTATGCCGGACAAACTCATTTTGCTGGTTGAGGACAATCCTGACGACGAGAAATTGACGATGCGAGCGCTTAAGAAGAACAACGTCGCCAACGAGATCGCCATCGCGCGAGACGGCAGCGAGGCGCTGGATTATCTGTTCGCCCAAGGCGCACACGTGGGGCGAGACGTCCGGGCGATGCCGGCGGTCGTGCTGCTGGACCTGAAACTGCCGAAGCTCGACGGCCTGGAAGTATTGAAGCGCATTCGAGCGGATGCGCGGACGAGGCTGCTCCCAGTGGTCATTTTGACCTCGTCGAAAGAAGAGCAGGATCTTCTGACCGGCTATAGCCTGGGCGCCAACAGCTATATCCGAAAGCCGGTGGATTTCACGCAGTTTGTGGAAGCCGTTCGTCAATTGGGATTGTATTGGCTGGTGTTGAACGAGACGCCGCCGATGTAAGCGGGCAAAACGATGGCCCTTCCATTACGAGTATTGCTGGTTGAAGACTCTGAAGACGACGCGATGCTGTTGCTGATGGAACTGCGGCGCGGCGGATGGGAGATCGTCCATCAGCGTGTCGACAATGCCGCGGCAATGCAAACGGCGCTGGATACGCAGTCGTGGGACCTGATCATCTCGGATTACTCGATGCCGCAGTTCAGCGGGATCGCAGCGCTGGGGTTGGCGAGACGGAAATCACCGGACCTGCCGTTCTTCCTGGTTTCGGGAACAGTCGGGGAAGAGACGGCGGTAGAAGCGATGAAGGCGGGGGCCAACGATTATCTGTTCAAGGGGAATCTCAAGCGTTTGTCGCCGTCGGTGCTGCGGGAACTGCGGGAGGCGCAGGTACGGCGAGAGGCGCGTTATACGGAAGGGGAATTGCGCCAGCGCGACAGCCAACTTGCGGATGCTCACCGGATGGCGCGGTTGGGCTCGTGGCATTTCGATTTTCAAACCAATGTGGTGATGCTGTCGGAGGAGCCCTCCCGGATGCTGTGGGGCCAAGGCGAAAACCGATCGAGAAGCCCGGATGAATTCCTGAAGTGTTTCCAAGCGGACGATCGCAATGCCCTGATGGAGACGCTGCGCGATCACCGGGTCGGGCAACTTGCCCAAGACTATCGCGTCATGACGCCCGAAAACGAAACTCGATTCGTTCACATCCGGGGCGACATCACGCGCGGCCCCGACGGAGCGCCTCTCCAGGCCGCAGGAATGATTCAGGACATCACTGAGCGCAAACTTGCCGAACAGGCACTGCGCAGGACGATGGATGAATTGGCCGAGGCCAAAGAGATCGCCGACGCCGCGAACCAAGCCAAGGATAAATTTCTGGCCGTTCTCAGCCATGAGCTGCGCACGCCGTTGACTCCCGTATTGCTCATCGTTTCATTGCTGGAAGCGCAGACGGACCTGCCCCAGGACGTTCAGGAAGAATTGCAAACTATCCGGCGGCATGTGGAACTGGAAGCCCGGCTGATCGACGACCTTCTGGACCTGACCCGCGTCACGCGCGGCACGCTTCAACTGAATTTTGAGAAGGCGGACATCCACGATCTGATCCACCGCAGCCTGGAGATTTACTCACGCGAGGAAATGCAGTTGGAAGTGAAGTTGGAATTGGACGCGAAACAACATTTCGTGAGCGGCGATCCGGCTCGAATTCAGCAGGTTTTCTGGAACCTGCTGAGCAACGCGATCAAGTTCACACCGGCGGGCGGGAAGTTAGTCGTCCGAACCCGCGACGGGCCACACGGACGGATCAAAATCGAATTCATCGATAATGGCATTGGGATCGACGCTGAAATTCTCCCCAAGCTTTTCAGCGCTTTCCAGCAGGGTGACGGCTCACTGACACGAAAATATGGAGGTTTGGGCTTGGGCCTGGCGATCGCAAAGAATCTGGTGGACGGCCATGGCGGGACTCTTGCCGCCTCCAGCGGCGGCAAGGGGCAGGGGTCGACGTTTACCGTGGAGTTGGCAACGGTGGCCGCCTCAGGGGCCGCATCCGCGCCTTCACACATTGGGCGGCTTGGCTCTATTCCCCAAGCGCTGCGCATTCTGCTTGTGGAAGATCATGAGGAAACCCGGAAGATCATGGCGCGATTGCTGGGGCAACTGGGGCATCAGATTACGGCGGCCTGCTCCGTCGGCGAAGCGCTATATCTGATCAACCGGCACGAATTTGATTTGCTCGTCAGTGACATCGGTCTCCCCGACGGCAGCGGGCATGATGTCATGGAAGCGCTGCGATCGCGTTACGTTCAAAAAGGGGCCGGTGTTCGTGGCATCGCGATCAGCGGCTTTGGAATGGAAGAAGATATCATGCGCAGTAAGCAGGTTGGATTTGACCAGCACCTGACCAAACCGATCGATCTGGCCAAGCTCCAATCGGCCGTTCAACAGGTTACGGGGCGCAGCGCCTAAGCATTTCGAGGTTTCTGTTGGACAAGCGGATAGCGGAATATGGCGGCGAGAGCCCCAAGCCGATACACTGAGCGGCTTACAGAGAATCGTATTGCCATAGAAAGTCGCGTCGCCGGAGTATGTCCCAGCCCAATTCCTCAAACGCCAACCCGCCAGCTCCCGCTTCCGCGCATGATCCGTATGCGGCATTGCGCTATCGGGATTTTCTGCTTTATATGTCCGGCTGGATTTTTAACGTCATCGGCGGGCAGATCACGGAAGTGGCGGTTGGGTGGGATCTGTACGACCGGACGCATGACAAGATGGCATTGGCGTGGGTGGGGCTGGTGTCGGCGCTGCCGGTGATTTTGCTGGCGTTGCCGGCGGGGCAATTGGCGGATCATTTTGATCGTCGGCGGATCGTGCTGGCAAGCCAGGTGGTATCGACTTGCTGCTCGGTGGGGCTGGGGTTGCTGTCGTATTTTCATGGGCCGCTGCTGGCGATTTACGGGGTATTGATGGTGGTGGCGATCTGCCGGGCGGTGGGATGGCCGGCGCGGTCCGCGATGCTGCCAAGCTTGGTGCCGCCGGAAGTTTTCCATAATGCGGTGAATTGGAACAGCAATGTGATGCAGGTTTCGTCGATGGTGGGACCGGCGCTGGGAGGATTGATCCTGGTGTGGAGCGTGCCGGCGGCGTATGGAGTCGCGGGATTTTGCGCATTGATGTTCGGGATTCTGGTGATCGTGCTGCGTCCGACGGGGCAGAGCAAGCAAGTGCGGCCGCCCCCTACGCTCAAAGATTTGTCGGCGGGCGTGCATTTTGTTTGGCGCACGAAAATTATTCTGGCGACGATCACGCTGGATTTATTCGCGGTTCTCCTGGGAGGAGCGACGTATCTGCTGCCGGTGTTTGCGCAGGATATTTTGAAGGTGGGATCGGTGGGGTTTGGGTGGATGCGGGCGGCGCCGGCGATTGGGGCGCTGGTGATGGGGATTTTGCTGGCGCATTTGCCGCCGATGAAACACGCGGGGCGCGGGATGCTGTGGGCCGTGGCGGGATTTGGGGCGGCGACGATCATATTCGGGCTCTCGAAAAATTTGTGGCTCTCGCTGGCGATGCTGTTTTTGACCGGGGCATTCGACAATGTTTCGGTGATCGTGCGGCATACGCTGGTACAAGCGCTGACGCCGGATGTGATGCGGGGACGGGTATCGGCAGTCAACAGTGTTTTCATCGGGTCGAGCAATGAACTGGGGGGATTCGAGAGCGCATGGGTCGCCAAGATGCTGGGAACGGTGACATCCGTGGTGGTTGGAGGGATCGGGACGATCCTGGTGGTGGCGGCGTGCGCCGTCATTTGGCCGCAGGTCCGACGATTTGGGTCGCTAGTGGACGCAAAAGCGGAACCGATGCCCGAGCCGCAAGGTTTTGAAGTGGTGCCCAACGCGGTGGAACCGATTCCCTAGAAGCTGTTTCAAAACCTCCCGCGCGGGCGTTGCTTGCATCTGGCGGAGGCTGGCAAGAAGCGACGACGAGCAGTATTAGAGCCAAATACGGCGAGGAGGAGCGACGCGGCCAGCCTTCGCCAGATGCAAGCAACGCCCGCGCGAGGTTTTGAAACAGCTTCTAGCCGGACAATTCGGAAATTTCCACTTGAATGAGGGGAATGATGGAAAGTGGCTCGAGGTGCTCTCGAACTCGGTCAGGCGTGCTTGCGCGGAAAAGGAGGAAGGCACGCCAAGCGAACTGCGCGGGGTCGGTGAAATGGGAGGAGAGGACGATGCTGTCGTGTTTGAGGGAATCAATATGCTGAAGGTCGGCAGTGGAAAGCGCCACTGAATGGGAATTCTTGGGGGAAAGGACGGCCATGAAGCGTTTCTTCCGATCCTTGCCGAAGTTGGGAAAATCGGAGAGGGGAGGAAGCTGCATGGGGATTTCCGAGTCGATCGAACGGAGGCGGCGAGCGAGTTGGTCGAGATAGGCGGCACGCTGCTCGGGGGTGGCTCTGACGGGGCTCCATGCGATGAAGGGGGCCAAGGGAAGGAAGCCGTTGAACCAGAAGATGCCATGCTGGATGGGGGAGAGGATGGAATCCATCGGCGGATTGACGCCGAGGCCGTGGTAGGCGTCGGGGCCGCCGCCGACGGTCATGATGATCATGGCGCGTCTTTTGGCTTTGCCCAGGCCGTTCTCGTAGAGCTTTCCGTCGCCGTAGATTCGGCGCAGGGCGAAGACGCGATCGACCCAACCTTTGAGGATGGCGGGAAGGGCGAACCACCAGATAGGGAAGATAAAGATCAGGAAGTCGCAGGCTTCCAGTTTTTGAATTTCACGCTCCAAAGATGAGGAGAAGCCGTTGACGTCGGAGGCGTGGCGTTCCTCGAACTGCTGTTTGAGATAGGCAGGATTATGAATCGACGTGAAATTGCGACGATCGGAAACCGGGTCGAAGTGATCGGCATAGAGATCGGAGACGACGACCTGGTGGCCAGACTCGGTGAGTGTTTGGATTGCGACCCGGTGGAGGGCGGAACAGAAACTTTGCGGCTCGTGATGGGCGTGGACGACGAGAGTGTTCATGGTTGTCGCGGGAGATTGTAGGCAGGAAATTTGTCGAGACGGCGGTGGGTTACTGATTCACATTCACGCCCAGACTTTTGGCAACCTTCTTTGCGGTTTCGAGGCGGGCGGCGCGTAGAGGAGCGATTTTATCGCGGGCGGCGGTGAGGATGGCCTGGGGCGCGGTGGCGGGGGTGCCACTGTTGAAGGGAGGTTGCGGGGCGTATTCCATGTGGAGTTGGATTTGCTGTGCGACAGCGTCGCCGCGGAGGATGGAGGCGAGACGGAGAGCGCCGTCGATGCCACCGGTTACGCCCGCAGTCGTGATGAGGTTGCCGTCGATGACGACGCGCTCATTGATGGGGGCGGCTCCAAAATAGGGAAGGAGGTCGAAGGAGGACCAATGGGTGGTGGCGCGGCGGCCTTTGAGGAGGCCGGCGGCGCCGAGAATCAGAGCGCCGGTGCAGACGGAGAAGACGTAACGGACTTTTTGGATTGATCGCGGAGGAAGGCGAGGATTTGCTCATCTTCCATGAGGGCTTGCTGGCCGAAGCCGCCGGGAATGTGAAGGACATCGAGGGGCGGGCAGTCGGCCAGGGATTGCTCGGCGGTGAGGAGCAGGCCACGGGCATCGCGGAGGGCGCCTTTTTGTTTGACGAGGGTGTGGATTTGTGCGAAATGCGCGAAAACCTCGAACGGGCCTGTGAAATCGGCTTGGTCGATGTTGGGAAAAAGGAGGGAACCGATGGAGATTTTAGCCGCGGGGTTCATGGCGAGCCCGATTAGCTGCGGATGGCGGTGAGTTTGTGAACACAGGTGACGGCGAGGGAGCCGTCGCCGACCGCAAAGCCGACGCGTTTGGTGGACCCGGCACGGATATCGCCCGCGGCGAGGATGCCGGGGAGGGTGGTTTCGAGGGGGCAGGGCTCGCGATCCTTGAGAGGCCATTGGCCGGAGCGGAGGGCGTCGGCGCCGGTGAGGATGTAGCCCAGCGAGTCGCGGGCGATGGTTTTGGGAAGCCAGGAACAGCCGGGATCGGCGCCGATGAAGACAAAGGCGGCGGAAATACGAAGGGATTCGGCAGGACCGGACTCCTCCGATGAAGTACGATTGGGGTCGAACGTTTGGAGGGTGACGCTTTCCATTCTGCGCTCGCCTTGGACTGCGGCGATTTCGACGCCTTCGTGGACGGAGATGTTAGCGGAGGCGCGAATGCGGCCGACGAGGTAATCGGACATTCCCGGGCCGAGTTTTTTGCGAACCAGGAGATGAACACGGCGATTTCGGCAGCATTCGGAGAGGAACATGGCAGCCTGCCCCGCGGAGTTTCCTGCGCCGACCACGGCAACGTCTTGATTGTCGTAGAGCAGGGCCTCGACGGACGTGCAGGCGTAATGAATGCCCGCCCCTTCAAAGCGTTCCGCGCCCGCCGCGTCGAGTTTTCTCCATTTGACGCCGGCGGCGATCAAGACCGTCCGAGCGCGGAGCGTCGTGCCGCAATCCAGGTGCAGGGAATGAAAATCGGATGGTGATTGGGCGGCTTCCAAGGTTTCGACGACGATGGGGGTCGCGATGTGAGCTCCGAATTTGAGCATTTGTAGGACGCTGCGCATGGCCAGTTCCGCGCCTGACAGGCCGCTGGGGAAACCAATGAAGTTTTCGATTTTGGAGGAGGAACCTGCTTGTCCGCCCGGCCCCATGCGGTCCAGGACAATGGTGGAGAGGCCTTCGGAGGCGGCATAGACGGCGGCGGTCATTCCCGCCGGGCCGGCGCCGACGATGACCAGATCAACAGGCTCCGTCGGGCAATTGCGCCAGACGCCCGCGCCGGCGGCGAGCTCGCGGAGGCCGGGGTTGATCAGCAGGCGTCCGCCGCCAACTTCGATGACGGGAGATTTTTTCGGGGAACCCCATTGCCGCATCAGCTCGTGGCCACGGCTCGAATCGGAGTCGTACCACGTAAAAGGCACGAAATTCTTGAAGAGGAATTCGCGCACGACGGTCGTGTCGCGGCATTTGGCAGGCCCGACGACACGGAGGCCTATCACGCCGGCTGCCGAGAGGATGCGGCGCCGTTCCTGCGCGCCAACGAGCAGTTTTTCGCTGAGGCGGGGGATTTTTGTGAGCAGTTCGCGGAAGCGAGTGGAGGGCACACGCCAGGCGTTCGTGGCGCCGCGGGCAATGGCGGTGACGATCACCGGTCTATGGGTGAGCAGGTCGATGTCGCCGACGAATCCGCCGGGTTCGTGCAGGGCGACATGGCGGTTGTCATCCGATGGGTTGAGGATCTCAATGGAACCGGAGTCGACGACGATCAGATCTATGTCGGCGTCGCCGGCGCGGAAGATGGTTTGACCGTCCTTGAACGAACACAGCGTGGCGAGGGGCTTGAGAGCGGCCAGTTCTGAAGCATCCAGGTGGGGGAAGGCGAGGGGGTTGGCGGATTGAACATCGCTTTCGGCCATGGGTGTATTCTACTGTTGAAAGAGGCGAGTGCGATTTTAATCCACAAAAGGTTTGGTCTGGAAGGATTCTCTCTAACAATGCTAGTATAGGTCAGAGATCGCGAGAATTTCATGGAAGCTTCAACCAGCGTACAAAACAATGTGTTAATGGCCCCGGTGACGGAGCAAGATCATGCGCTGGGGCCCGCAAATGCGCCGGTGACGATCGTGGAGTATGGGGATTACGAATGCCCCGATTGCCTGAATGCCGTACCGATTATTCAGGAGGTGCGAAAGAGCCTGGGAGATCGATTAAGGTTCGTCTTTCGGCATTTCCCGCAAAGTTCGATCCACCCGCACGCCAGCGCTGCCGCGGAAGCGGCCGAGGCGGCGGCAGAGCAGGGAAAATTCTGGGAAATGCATAAGGCGCTGTTCGATCATCAAAAGGAACTGGGCGTGATCGACTATTCACATCTGGCGCTGAATCTGGGGCTTGAGATTTATCGATTTGAACTTGGAAGGTCGCGGGAAAAACATCAGCAGCGGATTCGCAGTGATTTTGAGAGTGGAAAACGGAACGGGGTCAAGAAGACGCCGACGCTATTCATTAATGGCCGACGATATGACGGGGTGGTTGAAGCAAAAGGGATTGTGGCGGCGGCGTTGTCGGCAATAGAGCAGGCGTAATTTTTCATCGAGAGGTTGCGACGATGAAATCTGGGCAGGGATCGACGGCAAGTGCGTTAGCGCCGCATGGGAATCAGCCCGTTTTGGCGGCGGGCCCCAAGCCGGAGCAGGCCGCGGGGACGATCCTGCTGGTGCATGGGCGCGGCGCGACGGCAGCGAGCATTCTGCCGATTTACCAGGAATTGGGGATCAGGGAATTGGCGGCGATCATTCCACAGGCGGCGGGGAATACCTGGTATCCGAATTCTTTTCTGGCCCCGTTGGAGACCAATGAGCCGTATCTGGCTTCGGCGCTCATGCGGCTGGAATCGCTGGTGGAGGCGTTGATTGGGCGGGGAATCACGAGTGAACAAATTGCGATTTTGCGATTTTCGCAGGGGGCATGCCTGACGGTGGAAGTTGCGGCCCGCCATCCCCGGCGATATGGGGCCCTGATCGGCTTGACGGAGGGACTGATCGGGCCGCCAGGCACACGAAGAACTGATCCCGGCCGGTTTTGAGGCGGGCTGCTATTGGGATCCGGTCGACTACACCCAGCCCAACATCGTCTACCCGACTTCGACCCGTTTCGCGCCGATGTCCTACAGCCCCCGGACCGGGCTCATC
>CAZCKE010000142.1:8724-9182 GCA_964499005.1 uncultured Tepidisphaeraceae bacterium | reverse complement strand
TGGAGGACGGTTAGTATCCCGTTAGTTTTCCGTAGAGCTGATTAATATTCTGGGCAGCCAGGGCGCGATTGCGGGGCGGTTGTGGGAGGTGTACGGATTTCGGCCGCAGCAGTTGGAGATGGCGCAGGCGGTGGCGAGCGCGCTGCGGGAGGGGCGTCATCTCGTAGCGGAGGCGGGGACGGGGGTGGGGAAATCGTTTGCGTATCTGGTGCCTGCAATTCAGTACGCAGTGGCGAACAAAAAAAGGCTGGTGATTTCGACGCATACGATTTCGCTCCAGGAGCAGCTGATCGAGAAGGATATTCCGCTGATTCGGGCGGCGCTGCCGGATGAATTTACGGCGGTTCTGGTGAAGGGGAGGAGCAATTATCTGTGCCAGAGGCGGTTGCAGCAGGCGCGGGGGAGGCAAGGGATGCTGTTTGACCGGCCACAGCAGGCGGCGTGCCTTATCCAGGTTC
>CAZCKE010000142.1:0-8714 GCA_964499005.1 uncultured Tepidisphaeraceae bacterium | reverse complement strand
GGGGGGGTGGCGACGGATGGGTGGCTGGCGGATTTGCCGATGGTGCCGGAGTCGTCGGTATGGGACCGGGTGTGCGCGGAGCATGGGAATTGCCTGGGGAAGAAGTGCCAGTTTTATCAGGATTGTTTCTGGCAGGCGGCCAAGCGGCGGATGCAGGGCGGGGATGTGCTGGTGGTGAATCATGCGCTCTTTTTTTCTGATCTGGCGCTGCGGATGTCGGGAGTCAATTATCTGCCGAAGTATGACGTGGCGATTTTGGACGAAGCGCACACGATCGAGGATGTGGCGGCGGATCATTTCGGGCTGAAGTTTTCGGAGAGCGGGCTGCGGTATCAGTTGCGGGTGCTTTACGACATCCGCCGAGGCAAGGGGATGCTCAGCACGCATGGGGGCGCGGCGAACGATGCGATCCGGGATATTTTGGAGATCCACGAACGGGCGGATGAATTTTTTGAGCGGTGTTTGCAATGGCAGGAGGAACACGGGCGGTCCAACGGGCGAATGCACGAGGCGAATTTTGTGCAGAATGATTTGTCGGGAGCGCTGCGGGCGCTGGAATTGCATTTGAAGGAGATGCTCAGCACCCTGAGCAATGATGAAGAGGTTTCGGAGCTGGGGGCGATGGCGGGGAAGATCAGCCTGTTGGCGAATGAACTCGATGCGCTGCTGGAGCAGAAGATGTCGGACGCGGTGTACTGGATGGAAAAGGGGGGACGTTCGCAGCGGAATGTGAGCTTGTATGCGGCGCCGATCAATGTGGCGGCGGGGCTCAAAACGCATCTGTTTGAGAAAGTACACAGCATTACGTTGTGCTCGGCGACGCTGTGCACGGGTTCGGGCGGAGGACGGCCCGGCTCGCGGGGCGGGGAGAGTACGGAGGGTGAATTGGGGCGGAAAGTGGATCCGGCGTTTTCGTATATTTTTTCGAGGCTGGGGATTGAGAATGCGAGGACGATTGCGCTGGGGTCGCCGTTCGATTATGCGAATCAGGCGACGCTTTATATTGAATCGGAGTTGCCGGACCCGAATGATGCCAAGCGGTTTATTCCGGCGGCGTGTGAGAAGATCGCGCAGTATTTGAAGCAGACGCGAGGCGGGGCATTTGTGCTGTTTACGAGTCATCGGACGTTGCTGGAGACGGCGGATCGGTTGAAGGGGGCGCTGGAAGAGATGAGATTGCCGATGCTGGTGCAGGGGAAGGACGCGCCGCGGCGGGTGCTGCTGGAGCAATTTCGAAATACACCGAATGCAGTTTTGTTTGGGACGGCGAGTTTTTGGCAGGGGATTGATGTGAGGGGAGATGCGTTGCGGAATGTGATCATCGTGAAGCTGCCGTTTGCAGTGCCGGATGAGCCGGTGATCGAGGCGAGGCTGGAGGCGATCACTCGGGCAGGGGGAAATGCGTTCATGCAATATTCGGTGCCGGAGGCGATCATCAAGCTGAAGCAGGGATTTGGGCGGCTGATCCGGAGCAAGACGGATCGGGGGATTGTGGTGGTGCTGGACAGCCGGGTGAAAACCAAACGGTATGGGAAGCTGTTTCTGGAAGCGCTGCCGGGGTGCAATGTGGTGGTGAATGGGGGAACACGGGGAGTTCCGCGGGAGAATTATCGGGGCGCGGAAGAGCAATCATAGTTGAGGACGATCGCGCCGGTTTCAGCGTGAGCCAGTTCGGGGCGCGGGTTGCCGATGGCGCTCATGGCGGCGATGGTGCGCGATTGGGTGGTGTCCTGATCGGCGTGGATGATGACGACCCAGACGCGGCTGCGGCCGGCAAAGCGGTGGACGTCGTCGGAGATGCCGGGGAGGTAGCGCTCGAAATCGGGTTGGAGCCAGACGAGGCCGGTCTGCTCGGGATCGCTGGGCCAGTGAGCGCGGGATTTGTAATAGTGGTAGGACGGCTCGGCGTAGTGGGAGAGATAGAGGGCGTCGCCGTTTTGCCAGTGGCTTGCGACCCATTGATAAGCTTGGAGGGATTCCTCGCGTCCGGGCGGGGTGATGAGGGAGCGGGCGGCCCATGTCGCGGAAGAACCGAGAGTGAAAAGGAGAAGAACAAGAGCGGCAGCGCTGGGAGCGGCCCATGGCCGCAAGACCAAGAGGGAGTCGATTCCGCGCGCCATCCCCATCAGAAAGATCGGCGTGAGAAAGAGGGCGAGGCGATCAGCCAGGGGATATTGTGTCAGAGCGGAGGCGGCCAGGGCGAAGGGAAGGCACGAGAGAATCAGTCCCCAGGTTAGTTGAATGCGGTCGGCCCGAGGGTTAGAGGTGGCGGCGATTGCGATGCCGGTCAACAGGGCAACCAGAGCCGCATCAGGATGCCAGAACATCATCGCGCCCGGTTCGCGAAGAATCGCTAAAACGCGCTGCGCGAGCCAGAGAGGGGCAGAGAGGGGCGAAAGGGGCATGAACCCGTCGCGAACGGCCCAATAGTCGACCAAATGTGAATGAGCGCCGGATGTCACAATGGGGCGGACGAAACATAAGTATTGTAAGGCGAGGCATAAAATCCAAATGACCAGGAGAACCAGGGCCCGGAGCAGCCCCGCCGCCGCTGCAAGACGGCGGGAATGAAAGATAGCAATGGCCGCGGCGCCGGCGACGACGAAGACGGCGGGATAGGAGAAGAAAATGCCGAGCGAGCCGATCAATGTGGCGAGAGCCGCGCGAACGCGCGTGGGGCGCTCGAGGAACCGAGCGGTGAACAGGGGAATGGCGAGGGCGAAGACGACATCACAGGAATAGGGTTTGAGTTCGCCGCTGTAGTAGATGAGGGGCCAGAGCACGGCCGCGAAGGCGAGGGCAATCAAGGCAGCGCGCGGCGCGAGGGCACGGCGCGCGACGGCGACGAAGAGGGGAAGGCTCAGGAGGCCAAAGAAAAGTGAGACGATCCGCAGGGCCCGTTCGCCGGTCCCCAGTGCCGCAACGGGGAGGCGTTTGGAGAGCAGAAATCCGGGCGGCGCGGCCTGCCAACCGTCCAAGGGTTTGAAAAGGAGGTCAGAAAATCCGCGCTGGGTCAGGCTGTTGGCGAGATAGATTTCGTCGAGCCAGAGCGATCGCCAGTGTGCCCAATGGACGATGCGAAGCACTGCCCCGGCCACAACGATCAGGCCCGCGCAAAACCAGACCCAAAACGGCCAGGATGATTGGGTGCAGCGACTGTCATGAACCGCTTTGGGCGCGGCATCAGGGACATGCGTCTGGACCGTACTGGACATGGGCACCATGCTAGCCGAAGGGGCGAATAACGTCCCGGTCGGTTTATCGGGCGTGGAAAGGGGTATGAATCGCTGCAAATCCCCTGCCGCATGAAAAGGCAAGTTTGTTGGCGGTCGATCAAATCTTAGAATGACGGGACGGAATATTCGCTAGAATCGTCAGCGGGCAGGGGAATGGCCGGTTTCGAGCTTGGAAGGCGTAGTTTGCATGGCGTTGTCCACTAAATGTCCCCAATGCAACAAGACCCTTTGGTTTTCGCGCAAAATCGCGGGGTCGATGTCCATCTGCCCGGCATGCGGCATGAAGGTCCTGCTCGAGGTTCCACTGTCGCCGAAGAATTCGAAGACGGCTGAATCAGAGGAATCGGAGGGAGCAGCGCCATACGAGTTGGCCGCGACGGAGCCGCCGCCCCATCAACAGAACCCAGCGATCGAGCAACCCGCGGAATACGTAGAGCAAGAACAACCATCACAGGAGTGGTCGGAAGAGGTTTCGCCGGATTCGGTTCAGAATGAGTCGGATTTGGTTTCATGGGCGGCGCCGGGAAATCCGGCTGCGGCGGGCGGAAGGGCAACTCCAACAAGCCTGACGCCGGCGCCAGCGGCAGGCGGGAGCAGGCTCACGCCCTCGTCGCCTCAATCGGACGCGGCGATTACTTCCGTGCTCCTGGGGCAGCGCGGAGGAGTTCGAGTTCGCGGGCAGGGACCGGACATGCCGGTCGGCCGGGCGCGCTCCGGCCCGGGCGGATCGATGGGGAAATGGATTGCCATCGGCGCAGCCGCGATACTTTTGCTGATCGGCGGCGTTTGGCTTCTGGAGCATAGCCTGCCGGGGTCATGGGAACAGGCGCATCGGCAAGATGTTCTCAGCCTCAAGCAGAATGCCGAAGATATGGCCCTGAACGGCAAGTATCGCGAAGCCTACGACAAATATCAGGAATTGGAGCGGCTGGTCGCGGGGCAGAAGATCGAAGATCCCTATCTGTCGGGGGAGTTGGATAAAGCCTGGAAGCGGCGGGACGAATTGTACGAATTGGCAATGAAAGAGACTCGCTCCGGGCCGGATTCTGAAACGGCGGTTGTCACTCCAAAGACCACGGCAGCGCCAACGGCGCCCGCGGTGCCAACCACGCACGCGAATCCAACCGGAATTCCGACGGTGCCCGCGCCGGCAACAAAACCGTATGTGCCTCCGGTAGTTGTTGTCGTTCCGAAAAGTGAAACAGCGCCGCCGCCACCGAAGTTTCACGCGCCTCCTTCGCCGCCGCCGGCGATTGTGCCGGCGCATCCAGATGCGACTAAACCAGCGGCGCCCAGGACAACTCCGCCCGGACCCGGTTCCGCGACGGGGCCGCCGATTGCGCAGGTCCACCCAAGTCCGTCGCCCGGGCCCCCGGCTCCGGCTGTCGCGACTGGAAATCCATCCGCGACGACCAGAGGATTCATTCCGCCGGCGCCTGTTGTTTCAACGTATCCAGCGCCGGCGGCGGTTGCGTTGTCACCGTCGTTGCCAGGTAAACGCCCCGCCGCGCATCGGATGGAAATCCCGCCCGGAGACATCACGGACGCCCAGATCGGAACGGCAATTGAAAAAGGCGCGGGATTTTTGATCCAGCAATTCAATAGCTCCAACCTCACGCAGGGAGTGAATCAGTACGAAGGCCTCGATGCATTGTCCGTCTATGCGTTGATGCAGGCGGGACTGGCGACGCATGACAAGCGGCTGGACATGCACGAGCAGTTCATGCGAAACGCCGTCGAGGCGCTGAAAAAACTGTCGATGCGGGATCATTTCCAGACATATGCCCGAGCGCTACGAGCGACCGCGTTGGCGTTGTATGACCGGCCCGAGGATCACGAGACGATCCGGCAGGACGTCAACTGGCTGCTGCACGCACAATATGGAGGGGCGTTCACATACGACGATGCTTTTGTGCGATCGGCGCAATACAACTTCTGGGACAATTCCAATTCGCAATATGGGCTGCTGGGGGTCTGGTCGGGAGCGGAAGTGGGAGTCGAGGTTCCCTCGCAATTCTGGCGGGATGTTGAGCAACATTGGAAAACGGATCAAATGGCCGACGGGGAATGGCACTATCGGCAATTGGACACAGATCCGAAGCTGTCAATGACCTTCGCGGGGATCGCTTCGTTGTTTGTAACCCAGGACTATCTGGATCCGGTGGATTGGGGATCGAAAGTGGGCCGGCCACCGTTCAGCGATCAACTGGCCAAATCGCTGTCGTGGCTTGAGACGGGAGACAACGGGGTCATCAAAGACTACACGACATTTTTTAATTATTATACGATTTACGGTCTGGAGCGGGCGGGCCTGGCGTCAGGGTTCAAATTCTTCGGTTCTCACGATTGGTACCGGCAAACCGCGATCCAGCTACTGGCACAGCAGAACTTGGATGGATCGTGGGGCCAAGGCGGTGGGCCGATCGACCAGCCGGGCAGGATCAACGAGCCGATCGTGAACTCGTCATATGCGTTGTTGTTTCTGGCGCGCGGGCGGCATCCGCTGATCATGAACAAGCTGCGATTCGACGGCTACTGGGCCAATCGGCCTCGCGATCTGGCGAACTTGGCGCGTTTCGCCTCTGCGGAATTGGAACGCCCGCTGAACTGGCAGGTCGTGCCGGTGGACCATGATTGGCACGATTGGACGGACAGCCGGATTTTGTACATCGCGAGCCACCAGGCGCCGAGGCTGACTTCGGAAGATCGGCAGAAGCTCAAGAAATATGTCCAGAGCGGCGGGATGCTGCTGCTTCAATCCGACGGGGGCAGCCAGGAATTTACTGAATTCGCCACTCAGTTGGGCCAGGAGCTTTTTCCGCGGTATGCGTGGACCGATTTGCCGGACGATTCTCCGGTGTACAGCGTTTCGTACCGGATTTCGCAGCATCCGAAAATTCGCGTGATCACCAATGGATCGCGCATCCTGATGATGCATTGGCCGACGGACTTGTCGATCAACTGGCAGCTTCGCAAGCAGTCGACGGGGCGATCGATATTTGAGCTGGGGGTCAATCTGGTGCTGTACGCGGCGGGCAAAGGGGACCTTCGCAATCGATTGCAAACCCAGGAACTACCGAATGAGAAAGCGCCTGCGGCATCGCTGCCGCTGGGGCGTGTCAGTTACAACGGCAATTGGGATCCGGAGCCTGCCGCATGGCCGAGGGCGCAGCAATGGTTCCGCCAGCGGACGGGATTGGATTTCACGCCGCAAGAGATCCCGCTGGAAAAACTCGCTGCGGCGAATCCGCCGATCGCGCATTTGACGGGAACTGACAAAGTGAATTTCTCGGCCGATCAGATTCAATCGGTAAGAAATTATGTGAAGAGCGGGGGCGTTCTGGTGATCGATCCGTGCGGCATGCCGGGGGATTTCTTTACGTCGGTTCGGGATGGCTTGCTCGCCGAGGCGTTTCCCAGCCAGGATCCGCAGCCGGTCGACCAGACCAGTCCGATGTTGCTGGAAGGAGACGGGATGGAAGACGTCTCGAATCCGGCGGTGAGGGATTATGTCCGGACGTTAAACGACGTGATTGATCCGCATCCGATGATGATCAAAGCAGGGCTGGGGCATGTGATTGTGTTGCCCCTGGATTTGACCAGCGGGCTCTTGGGTGCCGATACGTGGGGGATCGCCGGGTACAAGCCGGATTATGCTCTGTCGCTGATGAAGAACATCATCGTCTGGACGTGGGACGGGGCGAAGGATCAATAACCGGCCGGTAGTTCAGCCAGCCGGACTTTTACTGTTTTTTTCCAAATACGCTGACGGCCGCCGCGCAGAAAAATAGCAGGCTGCCCATAATGTAAATCCCGTTATCGAGGGACTTTACTGTCTGAAACGCGAGGATTGATCCCGTCACAAAGCAGAGGCTGCTCAGGAGATAGAGTCGGTTGGACATTTGGGGAAGTAGAACACGAAAAAGGGGACATTCAATAGGGAGTTGGCCGGGAATCGGACAGGTCAAGCCAGTTGATGGTAACGGAAGAAAGAGGCGGCAAAGCAGCGATCAGCCAAGCCGGCAGTGAGGCGGTCGGTCGGGTCGGGGGGTGAGTTGAAATTGATGGTCGCGATCAGGGGACGCGGGGACAATTCCGTGAGGGCAAAGGCGGGTTCAAAGCCGGTATCGTGCAGTTCCCGCAAAAGGTGGTCTTGAAACGCGCTGAAGGTGATGCGGTCAGCGGCAGGATCGAGGCCGCTGGCAACCAGACTGACAGATACTAATTCCTCGCCAAAACGGATGGTGGCAATGCCACAAGTGGGGGCCGAGGCAAGCCAGCGAAACATGATTTCATTGCCGAAGGGCAGGAAGGTCTGGAAGGTGTTAGGACTCTTCCAGAGAGCGCCGGAAAGCTGGCCGATGATCTCGGCAGCGCCTGGGATGCGCTCGAGCTCCTGATATGCGTAATCCTCAATGGATTGCAACTCTCCGCGAACATTCAGGTCGGCAACAGCGAAACTCATGGGACTTGCCCACATTAACGACGTCTTCCACAGGAGGCTACGGTAAAAGTTCAGCCCGCCTGAATTTCTTGGTTTTGTCCATCTTTTTCACCGTTGTCCGAATCGCGGCGGCAATGCTAGTTTGGTATTTCACGAAACGGGTTGATGGGAAACGTGCGCCCACAAAACCGATCGTTCCTTTGCATCGCGTATAGCGCAATGGGCGCTCGCCAGCCACGGAAGAGCTGCGCGGAAGCGATGGCGGGTGAGTCATTTCCAGCCTACGACCCTACATATCAGGAGTAGCTCATGAAGTCCTCTCGGTTGCAGTCGTCTCGTAGTGTTGTCGAAAACGGCAAAGCTCGCCGTCATTCCAGCGCTAACGGAAAAAATGGGAGTGGGCCCGCATCACAGCAGGAGGCGCGGGCGGAAGTACTGGATGAACAACCGTCGATCGTCGACATGCTGCGGCGCTCGCCGGCGGCGGATGCGGATCAACTGGACAAGACGACGCTGCTCCAGGTTCTGGTGGCATTTAAGAAGGGGGATTTCTCCGTGCGCCTTCCGATCAATCTGGAAGGGATGGACGGACGGATCGCCGACGCGTTCAATGAAGTCATCGAGATGAACGAGCGCATGTCGATGGAACTGGAGCGACTGAGCCGGGTCGTGGGTAAGGAAGGGAAGATCACGCAACGGGCCAGCATCGGCGAAGTGAGCGGGTCGTGGAAGGATTCGGTGAATTCGGTGAACACGCTGATTGGGGATTTGGTGCACCCGATCAGCGAAACGTCGCGCGTGATCGGCGGCGTGGCCAAGGGTGACCTGTCGCAGGCCATGGCGCTGGAGATCGAAGGGAGGCCGCTGGCTGGGGAATTCTTGCGCACGGCCAAGACGGTCAACACGATGGTGGAGCAACTGGGAAGCTTTGCGTCGGAAGTGACGCGCGTGGCGCGGGAAGTGGGCACGGAAGGAAAACTGGGCGGGCAGGCCAAGGTGACCGGCGTCGCCCGGACGGTGAAGAATTTGACCGA
>CAZCKE010000141.1:8040-9188 GCA_964499005.1 uncultured Tepidisphaeraceae bacterium | reverse complement strand
GACGACGTGCTGCGCGTTGCCGAGGAAATGGTCGCCGGGGCCGTTCACGAGGCGATGGGCCTCGAGGTTCCGACCCCGTTTCCCCGCATGACCTACGCCGAGGCGATGGACCGGTATGGCAGCGACAAGCCGGACACGCGCTTCGGCATGCCCGTGGTCGACAGCACCGATCTCTTCCGCGGCACGGAATTTCAGGTGATCGCGCGCGCCGTCGCCGGCGTGGACCACGGGGCGGGCGCGGTGCGCGGGCTCTGCGTCTCCGGCGGCGGCGGCATGAGCCGTCGGCAGATTCAGGCGCTCGAGGAGGCGGCCAAGGCAGCCGGGGCGGCGGGCCTCATCCCCGTGCACATCGAGGAAAACGGCTCGCGCGGCCCGGCGTCTCGCCATCTCGATCCCGCTCAGCTTCATGCGCTCCGCGACCGTTACGGCGCCAAGCCGGGCGACCTGCTGCTTCTCGTGGCGGATGCCCCCCGGCGGGCCAGCGTGGTGCTCGGCCGCCTCCGCCTGGATCTCGGCCGGCAACTGGGCCTGATCGACGGCCGGCTGGCGTTTCTTTGGGTGGTCGAGTTTCCGCTCCTCGAGCGCAGCGACGACACCGGCCGTCTCGGGGCGGTTCATCACCCGTTCACGGCCCCGATGGACGAGGATCTCCGGCTGCTCGATCGCGATCCCCTTGCCGCGCGCGCGAAGGCCTACGACCTTGTGTTGAACGGTGTGGAGCTGGGAGGCGGGAGCATCCGGATCCACCGGCAGGAGCTCCAGTCGCGCCTGTTTCACCTCCTGGCTCAAATTATTTTCATTCAGATTTTTGCTTACGGACTTTCGGTTTGGCAGATGCGATACCGGTCGCCTGGCAGGCTCATGATCAGCATGATTCCCGTCTGTGCCGCCACCGGATTTCTGCTTGACCCACTGATTGAAACCGGACGTCAATGGCAGCTTCAAGCCCTCTTAGGCGGCGCCGGCCTGGCGACTCTGGGGATCTTGATCGCTTTTGACGCATATCAGCGATGGCTGACAACGGAACTGGGTTGAAGATCACCGTATCAATCCCCTGAGCGTTTCCAGGTTCACCATATCCCAATCGCGCCCGTCGGGCGCCTTGTCCTTGGGGAAACGCTGGTGGCTGGTCCTCTCCCGCCGCGCCA
>CAZCKE010000141.1:4035-8030 GCA_964499005.1 uncultured Tepidisphaeraceae bacterium | reverse complement strand
TCGCAAACGCTTCATCCCTGACCAATCCCACGAACCCCTCGCGCCCCAATTTTCCATGACCGATATGCTCATGCCGATCGACGCGGCTGCCCAGTTCCACCTTGGAATCGTTCAGGTGCAATACCTTCACTCTGTCGATTCCGACGATTCTCTCCAATTGCCCGCAAAAGGTGTCGTATTTACCGCCGCGAATGTCGTACCCGGCGGCAAATAGATGGGCCGTGTCCAGGCAAACCCCCATGCGACCCGGCTCGCGCACTTTTTCGATGATGCTGGCCAGATGTTCCAGCTTATAGCCCAGGGAACTCCCCTGCCCGGCTGTGATTTCCAGGCAGGTTGTGACATGGCCGCCGGGTACCGCGGCGTGAGCCTCATCAAGTCCCTGGGCGATTCGCACCAGCCCGGCTTCTTCACCGCTGCCGGTATGGGCCCCCGGATGCGTCACTAGATAGGGAATCCCCAGCAACACGCAGCGGCGCAATTCTTCCTGAAACAAATCAATGCTCTTTCGCCACAGCGCTTGATCTGGCGA
The DNA here is from genome assembly GCA_964499005.1 of uncultured Tepidisphaeraceae bacterium. Lineage (GTDB taxonomy): Bacteria > Planctomycetota > Phycisphaerae > Tepidisphaerales > Tepidisphaeraceae > CAZCKE01. Next base: position 7,498 of record CAZCKE010000141.1, on the reverse strand, counting down.
ACCTAGGTTGATCAGATAGCTGTCGTGGCTGACAGTCTTGTCGAAATGCAGTCGCCGTCGATGCTCGACCCATGGTTCAATCGCATCGGGCTCCAGCGGCTTATACTTCCACTGCTGCTGATTTTTGGTGAAGACCTGAACGGTCCCCATGCCCAGCCTCTCGGCCTCCAGCAGCGCGTGATGCATTCCGCCGGCAATCGAAAGATGAGAACCGAACATGTGGTTGAATCGAACCGCGATTTATAAACAATCGTCCCATCACAGGCCCAGCGCCTTTTTAGAATCCTCGATCTCCTGCTGCGCCTGTCCTTGCGGTTTGGCCTCGACGTGCCCATCGACGTATAGGAGGCCGATATTTCCCCGCTCGCTCTGCTTTTCGTAAATAACGACGACGGTGGAGGGATTCTGAATCTGCGACAACATGCCGATCCCCGGGTGAATATAAACGTAATCTGAATCGTTATTGATCCAATTTTCCCTTTGATCAGCTGTCATGGTCGCCCAATCGGCCGGTGTCCTGCGCCCGGTCGCTGGATTGATGAAAACAGTCAGTGGTTGATCGAGATTGGGTGAGATGAGTTTCGCCATTGAAGCCATATCCGGTGGAACCTGCCCATTATTTGATGCCGCGTATAACTGGATCAGTTGCCCAATCTGCCGAAGATTGGACATGCTGCTGACCGCCTGCGCTTGTTGGCGGGCCCTGGCCGTCGCGGGCAGCGCAATCGCCGCCACGAGTGGAGCCACCGTCAGGGCCGACGCCGTCAGATTCGCTCCCGCTCCCAGTCCCTCGGCGCCAGGAAACGGTGTAATCGCCTTCAGATGAAATCCCCCATCATCCGCCCAACTGATCGCTCCCGCCGGCTCGATCTCCGCCATCAACTTCGGAAGCGTCGGCACCACCATCGCCGGCGTCTGCATTCCCCCCAAATCTCCAAATCCCAGGTAAATACGCGTGAATGCCAGGAACACCTGATACCCCTCAGGCGCCGTTTTCGGTAGGTCGATGAACATCAGGCTCGCAACCTTGTCCGGCCCACCCAGTTCCTTGCGAACCTGCTGATATGCCGGATTATCCAAAATCGATTTCCCATCGGCGGGCCGTGAAATCGACGCCGACAGCACTTGCGGGAATGGCGCTCCATACCAAGTCCCATCCTTAATCGCCCATGCCGGGGAAATCACCGGCGTCGCCGCATAATGCATGTGCACCCCATCCACATCCATCTGCCGGATCTCGATCGTCACTTTATCGTTCTGCGTCTGCTGCGCAACGATCCCGTTGAACATCTGCTCCAGCCGGCTCAGCGACGTTTCCAGTTTCTGCGCGTCTCGCGGACGATTCAGCAGCGTCAAGCCGCCGGAAACAGGATCAGAGTAATACGCCCACTGCGGCCCCAGTGCCGCAAGCAGGTCTTTCTCCAGATCAAATCCCAGCATCTGATTGATCTGTGCCATCCCATCATGGAATTGCCCGGCATCGTTCGGATCAAATTTGGTGAACGCGCCATCAATTGCCTTATACAAGCCATCCAGATCAAAAGAACCCGCCCCCACAAGTGTCGCCGTTTGTGGCACCAGCTTGATCAGATCGTCATCGAGCGGCGGGACGTCCCCCATCGCCAGCAAACCCTTGCGTGGGGCCGGCGCTTCCACGACTGCCTGGGTCGACCAATTTTTCCCGTCGAAACCCGTCGTCCATGCGATGTGCTTCAACCCGCCGACTCCCAGGGTCTCGCGGATCATCTGCCACTTGTTGAGCACGTCCGGCTGGCCTATCAACTGCGTGATCTGATCCACTTGCGCGACCGCTCCGGCCCCATCCACGTAAGCCGTTGCCATCGGATCACTTCCCAACCCTCCCATCACGGTCTGAAATTCCTTGTTCTGCGACAGCGGTTGATCGATGTGATCGGGGAACGGAAATGCCGACAGCACCACCATCGATTCGATATTCCGGCACTGGAACGGCGTCTGGCCGCCCGCCTTGGCGATCAGATCCGTGACCTTCTGTGCCACGTCTGGCGCATCGGCTCCCACGTCGCACAACACCGCGAATTTCACCATTGGCTGATTGGGCACCGCAAAGTCAATCCCCCCGAAATAAATCGCCGTCGGGTGGTGCCACGCATGCCCCAGCAGTTCCATCACCGCGCTGGTCATCGCCGCGTTTTGCGGGTTCTCCTGGTTAATTCGCGCAATCAGCCGCGGAATCGAATCATTGATCAACTCCGATATCTGCGACGCATCCAATACCGCTTTGAGATGTGAAGCGTCATACCCAGCCGGCGGCACATCGACGCCCTTCCAGCCGACGTAGACCAGCGCGTCATTGGGAACATGATCCGCCAGCGCTTGCGCCGAGGCGGCGCCTGGCATGACCCAGCCGATCAGTGAACAGAAAACGACGCCCAGCACGATCCAAATTTTCGACCGCATGATGTCTCCCGCTGAATGACGTTGTGGAAGCGAATGTCTTCCACTTTTGAACTGAGTTCGCATCTTCACGCACGAAGTAAACGGAAGCAAGCCTACCGATGGCGATTTTACTTCCCAATACAAAATGTCGAAAAAATTCTACCCAGCAGGTCTTCCGTCGTGACCACGCCCAGAATTTGCCCCAGTGAATCCAGCGCATGGCGAAGGTCGGCGGCGAGAAGCTCCGGCGAAGAATCCACCTGCTCCGCCGCGTTTTCCAATGCTTCCCGCGCCTCCCCGATCGCCGCCAGGTGCCGGGCCGTAAGCGCCAGAGATGCCCCAGCCCCATCCGATCCAAATGCCAGTCTCCCCAGCGTCGCCCGAAGGGTATCCAGATTGAATCCCGTCACCGCGCTGACCGGCAGCCCATCAATCCCAGACGAATATACCTCACCCAAATCCGCCTTGGACAAGACCATCAAATCCGCCGCTCGTTCCAATCCCGCCACAGGCCGTTCATCCTGCATCGCGTGCACCAGCACCACGATATCCGCTTCCTCGATCGCTTGTCGCGCGCGCCGTTGCATCTGACCATCGATGCTCTCCCCATCCTTCAAATCCCCCTCCTCCAGCCCGGCCAGATCCAGTAGCCGCGCCATCCCTCCCGGCAATTCGATCTCCACCGACAGCACATCTCGCGTCGTCCCCGCCGTCGGCGAGACAATCGCCCGCCGATGCCCTGCCAGTGCATTAGCCAGCGTGCTTTTCCCCGCATTGGGCCTTCCCGCCAGCACAATCGTCGGCTCGTGCGCCAGTTTCTCAAAACTCGCGCTCTGCTCCACAAGCAGCCGCAGCTCTTTTTGCGCTCCGCCGACCCGCCGATGCAATTCCTCGCTCTGCAAAAATCGCACATCTTCTTCCGAGAAATCGATCCCCACCTCCACCAACGCCATCTTCTGGGCCAAGCCCTCCATGATCGGGCGTAATCCCCGCCGCAACCTACCCGCAACCAGCCGACTGGCAGCCGACTGTGCCGCCGCCTTAG
>CAZCKE010000141.1:1487-4025 GCA_964499005.1 uncultured Tepidisphaeraceae bacterium | reverse complement strand
CACCCCAACCCCACGCGCTGGTCAAAGCTAACCACTATCGGGCGTAATCCCCGCGCCAACATACCCAAAAGCACCCGTCTTGCCGCCGAGAGTTCCGCCGCGCTGTGCGCGCCGATCATCGCCCCCACGCCTTCCGCCTGAGTCAAATCTAGCTTCCCCGCAAAATACGCCCTTGCCGTAAATTCCCCCGGCTCTGCTGCCCGCGCATCTCCCGCAATCAATTCATTCACGAGCATCCGCGTCAGGAGCGGATTCCCCGGCACATGCAACTCCACCAAATCCTGCCCCGTGTAACTGTTCGGCGACAAAAAACAGTAAATCCATGCCGGAACCGTCATCCCCCCAAATCGCAACATTTCCCGCGATGCCGCACCCCCACTGGTCGCCCTCACACCCAACTGCCCTAAACATTTCATTGCCCCTGGCCCGCTGATCCTCACAATCATCCGCGCAGCCGCCCCCACGCCAGAGGAGATTGCGACGATCGTGTCATCGAGCACCATGAATTTCCCCGGCTAAGCCTACGCCCCTCCCCGTCAATCACCAATCAACAATCACCATTCTCTCAAGCCACCGCCGCGCACACCTTCTTCGCCGCATCCGTCAAATCCGTGGCCGTCGCCAGCGTCGGCATCTGCGCATGCGCGGCCGCGAGAATCTTTCGCGCCTGCTCGACGTTGGTCCCCTCTAGCCGCACGACGACGGGAATCTTGAACCCCACTTCCTTTCCCGCCGCCACCAGCGCCTCGGCGATCAGATCACACTTGGCGATTCCGCCAAAAATGTTCACCAGAATCCCCTTCACTTTCGGATCGGACAAGATGATCCGGAACGCCTCGATCGCCCCTTCCGCCGTCACGCTCCCTCCCACATCCAGAAAATTCGCCGGCTCCGCGCCGTACAATTTCACGATATCCATGGTCGCCATCGCCAGCCCCGCCCCGTTCACCAGGCAGCCGATATTCCCGTCCAGCGCGATGTAATTCAGATTCGCCTTGCGCGCCCGCACATCCAGTGGCCGCTCCTGTGATTCATCCGCCATCGCCGCCAAGTCCGCGTGCCGATACAGCGCGTTGTCATCAAAATTAAACTTCGCGTCGATCGCCTGAATCGTTCCATCCTTGGTCAACACCAGCGGATTGATTTCCGCCAGCGACGCATCCGTTTCAATAAATGCCTTGGCCAGATTGATCATGATTTTGGCCGCTTCCCCCACCAACTTGCCGGCGAATCCCAACTTAAACGCCACCGCCCGCGCCTGAAACGGCGAAAGTCCCAGCAGCGGATGCATCGGCTCCTTGATCACCTTCTCCGGGCTCTTCCGTGCTACCTCTTCAATTTCGACTCCCCCTTCCGCCGAGGCGATCAACGTCGCCGTATGCCGCGCCCGATCGAGCGTGATCCCCAAATAATATTCCTTCTCAATCTCCACGCCCGGCGCCACCAGCAGCACCGAAACCGGCACCCCTTCCGGCCCCGTCTGATAGCTAACCATTCGATGGGTTAGCATAAATTTCGCCGCCGCCCGCGCCTCATCCGCCGAATGCACCAACTTCACAAACCCCGCCTTCCCTCGCCCTCCCGCATAGACCTGCGCCTTCACGACACACATCGGCGCCCCCAGCGTCTTAAACGCCTCCGCCGCCGCTTCCGGCGTCCTCACCACCTCGGCCGCCGGAACTTGAATGCCGTGAGCCGTCAAAATCTGCCTCGCCTGATAATCGTGAATTTTCATTGTTCAATTGCCTCGATAAACCCAAGTTTAATGAACGAATCGATTCCATACAAACGGCGGATAGAATCGCGGGCATGGACTCAAGACCTGCCATTATCCTCTCCTCCGGTGGCCTCGATAGCACCACCTGCATGGCCATCGCCAAGCACGACGGTTTTGCCCCCCTCTATTCGCTTTCCTTCGATTACGGCCAGCGCCACCGCCACGAACTCGCCGCCGCGGCGACCGTCGCCAAATCCCTCGCCGTCGCTGAGCATCGTGTGATCAAAATCGATCTTCGCCAATTCGGCAAAAGCGCCCTGACCGATTCCATCGCGGTTCCCAAGGATCGGGTGGAATCCCAGATGTCCACGGAAATCCCCCTGACCTACGTCCCCGCCCGCAACACGATCTTCCTCTCCTACGCCTTGGCCTGGGCTGAGGTCCTCGGCGTCCTCGACGTCTTCATCGGCGTCAACGCCATCGACTACAGCGGCTACCCCGACTGCCGGCCCGAGTTCATCGCCGACTTTCAACCCATGGCCAACCTCGCCACCAAAATGACAACCCCCGATCACCAGAAATTCAAAATCCTTATTAGCCTTAATTAACGCGTTAACCACCTGCATCGTGGAAGCCGGATCGACATTGTGATCGATTTCGCCCACCGTTAGCAACAGTTTTCCCTGCAGTTTATGAGCTTGCGTCACATTGGACTGTTCATCGTAATGCGGGCCGACGGGCCAGCCCATCCACTGTTCGTTCCACCAGATTTTGTCCATGCGGTTGTCGTGGCAGCCGCAATCGGCCACGCTTACCTTGTA
>CAZCKE010000141.1:0-1477 GCA_964499005.1 uncultured Tepidisphaeraceae bacterium | reverse complement strand
ATCAGAAATTCCAAATCACCCCCCCCCTCATCTCCCCAACCCAGGCCCAGATCATCCGCCTCGGCATCGACCCCGGCGTCGACTATTCCCAAACCCACAGTTGCTACGACCCCGATCCCCAGGGCCGCGCTTGCGGCCGATGTGATAGCTGCTTGCTTCGTAAAAAAGGCTTCATCGAAGCCGGCATTCCCGACCCCACCCGATATGCCTGATTTTTCCTCTCTTCCCCGACTCCACTCTCGTTACAATTCCAACAATACCACCCGCTCGGTCACAGAAAGGAGACTCCCATGATCGTCGTTCGCGACATTTTCCAAATCAAATTCGGCCAGTCCAAAGAAGCCTCCGCTTTGTGGAAACAAGGAATAGCGATCGCAAAGAAGACGCCCTTCGGCAGCGGCAACATCCGCATCCTGACCGACTTGGCCGGCCCGGCGTATTACACCCTCATCCTCGAATCCACCTTCGACTCCGTAAGTCAGTGGGAAAAGGCTTCCGAAGCAGTCCGCACCAACCCGGAATGGAAAGCCTGGTATCCCAAAGTCGCCGCGCTCACCGAAGGCGGAAGGCGGGAAATTCTTTCCGTGATTGAGTAACCATGGCAACGTTGCCCAATCATCGTGCTCCCTTTCGCGTGGCCGCCGTTCAGGACGCGCCGGTATTTCTCGATCGAGAAGCGACGGTGGAACGAGCCTGTGCCCTGATCGCCCAGGCCGGCCGAGAAGGCGCTCGGCTGATTGCTTTCCCCGAGTCCTTCATCCCTACCTATCCGGATTGGGTCTGGCCCGTTTCGGCCAACAAAAAATCCGTTCTCAACGATCTCTACGCCGAATTCCTTGAAAACTCTGTGACGGTTCCCAGCCCTGCCACTGGGCGCCTTTGCGACGCTGCTCGCGAAGCCGAGATTTATGTCGTGATGGGAATCAGCGAACGGAATTCCGAAGCCAGCAACGCCTCACTTTACAACACGCTCTTGTACATCGATTCCCACGGAAATTTATTAGGCAAACACCGCAAGCTGGTTCCCACCGGCGGCGAGCGCCTCGTCTGGGCCCCCGGTGATGGGAGCACTCTCGACGCATACGATTCCCCCCTGGGCAAGATCGGCGGATTAATCTGCTGGGAAAATTACATGCCCTTGGCCCGCTATGCGATGTATGCCTGGGGCGTGCAAATCTACGTCGCCGCCACCTGGGACCGCGGCGAGCCTTGGCTCTCTTCGCTTCGTCACATCGCCAAGGAGGGCCGTATGTACGTCATCGGCACCTGCATCGCCCTCCATCGCGACGACATCCCCGATCGCTATTCCTTCAAACAGCTTTATCCCTCCGATCGCGCCTGGATCAACGTGGGCGACAGCGCTATCGTCAACCCCGACGGAAATTTCATCGCCGGCCCTCTCAAAGAAAAAAAACAAATCCTCTATGCTGAGATCGACCCCAAACAAACTGCCGGCAGCAAATGGATGCTCGATGTC
>CAZCKE010000140.1:0-9206 GCA_964499005.1 uncultured Tepidisphaeraceae bacterium | reverse complement strand
ACCGGGATCTACAGGAGGAAAAACGCATCGTCTTTCGGGCGTATGACACGGTTTCGAGTTGCCTGACGATGGCGGCGGCGATCGTGAACTCGGCGAATTTCATCAAGGAAAACATCGAGCCCACGCTGGACAAAGGCTTTCTCGACGCGACCAGCCTGGCCGAATACCTAGTCACCAAGGGCATCCCGTTCCGCACGGCCCACCACATTGTCGGCGGCCTGGTTGCCAAGTGCGAGAAGGACGGAATGACCACGCTGGGTCAATTGAAGGTGGAGGATTTCAACGCTGCTCTCAAAGCGCACGGCCTGACCTCCGTGACTTTGGACGCTGATGTCTACAACGCTTTGGGAGCTAAAAACGTCGTGAAGCGATATCAGAGCGCGGGCGCTGCCGGCGGGAAGCCGTTTGAAGAGCAACTAGCGACCTGGAAGAAGCGATTGGGAATATAGGGGGATCGCCATGTTCGGCTTATTCGATGCCAAATGTCCCATCGAGGAGGAATCCCGGGCCTGGGTCGAGCGTCGGATGGCTTGGGCGATTGGGGCGTTTGGCTTTTCACGGCTGCGGAAATGCACGGTCATCCAGCCGACGCCGGAGTTTTTCCCCGATCCGTACGATGGGACGCCGCAAGCGGGGGAAAAGCTCTTCGATCGCGTGCGGAAGTATGCGGGCATCGAAGCGTCGCGCGTTCATTTGAATTGGGTCGCCGCCAAACATGACAATCGCGGCGGTCCACTCTTTATCCAATCGGAAGGAGACGGCGCGGCGGGAACCTACCACCAAGGCGAATCCGTTCACCAAATCACCATCGAACTCCAGAACCTCCGCGACCCGATAAAACTGGCCGCCGTTTGTGCCCATGAGCTTTGTCACGTCCATCTCCTGGCCGACAAGCGCGTCAGCCCCACGGAGGAAGATCACGAACCGCTCACGGATCTGCTGACCATTTTCCTGGGATTGGGAATCTTCGGGGCGAATGCTGCGGTGAGTTATCAGGGTTGGAGTGACAGCCAGAAATATGGGTGGCAGGTTTCAAGTCTGGGGTATTTGCAGAAGCGGACCTGGGGATATGCCCTGGGAGTATTTGCGAAGTTGCGAGGTGAAACCAATCCATCCTGGAAGAAGCATCTGGATGCGGACGTGCGCGCGGCGATGTCGGCCGCCGACCGCTATCTGGCGAAGTACGGTTTCGACGAAGCGGAGCTAAAGCGGCAGATTTGAGCCTCGGCCTTTGGTAAGGATCATTCCATACTCGGATGTTTTCACCACCCTGACCAAGCAGGGGCTGCGATGCAATTATCACAACAGTGGAGCATTTGGATTCGCGGCCGGTGTTCCGCAATTCATCCGAGGCTGGATCGGCCCGGAGGATGGCTCGATCAAACCCGCGATGCGGGAATTCATCCGCAAGGTCCCAGCGCCTTATGAAGAGAATCTGGCCGAGTCGGCATCGCAGACGTGGCGGGAATTTTTGCCGGGCAATATCTGGCTGATGCCGCTGAGCCATTGGGCGTTCGAGTTGGGGGACGGGAGTCGCCATTGGATGCCCCAATTGCTCAATTCACTAGGCATCGATCCCGCCCCTCTGGTCGGCCTGAACAACGCGTCCGCCATTGAATTCGCCGTTCATGAAACCGATGGATTTCGTCTGGCGGTTGGGGGGCTTTTGGAGCATCTATCTGTCAGCGATTTCCTGCTGGCGTTTCCCGGCCAGCCGGTCGTTTGTACCCTCCATCACCACAAGCAGTTGTGGTGGGTGACTCCCGAGGCTCCGCTGGTCGCTGCTTTGGACAAGCTGGTCCCTCCCGAATCAATCTTGTAAACAATAGGGCAGTTTCCTACAATATAAGCATTGTGTTGGGCTGGTGTAATGGATGAGTAACCATAACCAGCCACGGGCGAGGCGCTGAAGCGGATGGCGCTCGCTCGACAAGCCTTTTGACTTGACGTCTCGCGAAAATTGCATGAGTGCTTGATTCGCGAGGAGCTCAGCATGAATTGGGTCATCCTGGGAGTTTTCAGCACGAAGGTAACAATGGAACTCGCCATGATTCTGGCGGGTCTTGTGGCTCTATCGCTTGCGGCTACCGCCCTTATCGCGTCGGCTCAAGCGAGATTCCGGCTGCCGACCAAGTTGCGGCGCCGGATGGTTTTGGTTCCTGTGCACACCGTTGTACCGGCTCGGGCGTGCGCCCGCCGACTACTGAATGGGCCTTCCCGTGCCTCTCCTGACTTGACTTTGAACCAGCGATGCATGGCAAGCGGCTTTGGCCGCCGCCGTTGATGCATTGCGGGTTTCTCGCTGCGCTTACCACGTTACAGTCAAAAGGCTTTCCCGAGCATCCGCGGTGAATCGGCGGCGCGCCGCATGCGCTGCTGATCGTTCGGGAAGCACGCATATGATGATATTGGCGGTTTGCATCGGGCTGCTGATCGGAGCGCTTGCGGCATTGGTGATCGCCCAGGTATTGGGCAAAAACGCGCTGGCACAGGCCAAACTCGAGGCGGAACGCACCAAGAACGCCGCGCAATTGGAAGCCCAGGCCAGGGGGAAGGAAATCGAACTTACGGCCCGCCAGGAGCAGCTCAAGCTGCGAAGTGAGTTTAATCGGGAGACCGAGTCGGTTCGAAACGAGATTAAATCGCAGGAGGTCCGCCTCGGCAAGCGCGAGGATACGCTCGACCGCAAGCTGGATACGCTGGCGGTCAAAGAAAAGAATTTAGACGATCTGGAAAGCAAGCTCAGTCAGCGGGATAAAACCTTGGCCGCCAAGGAAGAGCAGCTTGGCGAGATCTTGCGGCAGCAACGGGATCGGCTGCTCCAACTCACCAATCTTACTCCCGACCAAGCCAAGGAAATGCTGCTCAAGCGGATCGACGATGAATGCAAACTGGAAGCGGGCGAGTTGATTCGCCGAACGATGGACAAGGCCCAGGATGAGGCCAAAGAGAAGAGCCGCCAGATCATTATTCAGGCAATTCAGCGCTATGCGGCCGAGCAGACCTCGGATCATACCGTCAGCACCGTCACGATCCCCACGGATGACATGAAAGGCCGGGTGATCGGTCGCGAAGGTCGCAATATCCGCAGCTTTGAGAAAGCGACCGGCGTCGACGTCATCATCGACGACACGCCGGGGGTGGTGGTCGTGAGTTGTTTTGATCCCGTTCGCCGTGAAGTGGCCAGGCTGTCGATGGAACGCCTGGTTCAGGATGGGCGTATTCACCCGGCCCGGATCGAGGAGGTCGTCGCCGCTACCGGCAAGGAAATGGAAGAAGAGCTCATCCGCATGGGCAAGGAAGCGGCCCAGGAAGCCAACCTCCAACTCCCCAAGCCCGTCATCCCCATGCTGGGGCGTTTGGGCTATCGCACCAGCTACGGCCAAAACGTCCTGAAGCATTCGCTCGAAGTGGCGTATATGTCGCAGATCATCGCCGATGAATTGGGCCTCGATGGAGGCCTCGCCCGTCGCGCCGGCCTGCTTCACGACATCGGCAAAGCGATGGACCATGAGCAGGAGGGCGGGCACCCGCAACTGGGCCGCGAATTTCTGCGCCGATTTGACGAGCCCGAAGCCGTCTTGAATGCCGCCGAAGGCCACCACGGCGATGTCCCGGCGACAACGCCCTACACGCCGATCATTATGGCTGCCGACGCGATCAGCGCCAGCCGGCCCGGCGCTCGCCGCGAAAGCCTGGAGCGATACATCAAACGGCTGCAGGATTTGGAAGATCTGGCGATGACGTTTGAAGGAGTCCGTCAGGCGTATGCGATTCAGGCCGGGCGAGAAATCCGCGTAATCGTGGACGCCAAAATCGTGGACGATCGCATCAGCGCCAAGATATGCCGCGATATTGCCCAGAAGATCGAATCGGAGATGAACTATCCGGGCGAGATTAAGGTGACACTGATCCGGGAGATTCGCGCTGTCGAATACGCGCGATGAGGATTGCCTCCCAGCCGGCAGTTTATTTTTGCTTGTTTTTCACTTCGCTCATTGCTTGCTCGATGGCGTCGGATTCCGGCACATCGTTGGTGCCATGGCTGGTGATCCGGTCGTACGCCTCCTGTACCCACTGGGATGTCTCGCTCACTTTGTGCGTGTAAGCACCGGTCACTTGCATCGCGGCGCTATGGAGCGCGTTTTGGCTGGCGCTGGCTAAATCGCTGCCGGCGGCCGTAACGGTCTGCCCGATGAGTCCCTTCGCGATCGTGGCCGCTTCCTTGTCGGCATTTTCATAGAATTGCTCGGAGATTTTCCGGTGGCCATCCTCATGGGCAGTGATCTTGTCGGGTGCGGTCTCGTCGATCCATTCAACGATCTTGAGCGTGAGCTTGACTTGGACCGTGTCGATCTTCACGGTGGCAAAAATATCCGGGCCTTGCTGGTAATGATCGGTGACGGTGCCGCTTACAACGGCGCCGCAGCCAAACTCTGAGATGGTGACTCCCGCCTCATGGGGAGTGCGCGGGGGCATTTCGGAAGGCGGATTGTGGGGATTGTAATGGAGCGTGGAAGCCGAAATCCCCTGTTTATCGACGGTGACCGGATCATCGTCCGCGCGAGCCGTGGCGGCGCTCAACCAGCAGGAGCCGGCGACGATGGCGGCGATCAGAATGCGATGGGGGATTTTCATGCCGGTAGATATGCGCACAGCTTAGTTGTGTTGCCACGGGTTGCCTAGCCTCGGCTATTTTCGGTAGAGTCTTTGCGGGACATTAAACCAGCGGGAGAGATTCATGCCGAAATTGACCGTGGAAGGCGTTGGAACGTTCGAGGTGCCGGCCGGGAAACGGCTGGTGCTGGCGTTGACGGACGAGGCGAGGATCGATCAGTTGCACGCCTGCGGTGGAAATGCCAAATGCACGACGTGCCGGGTGCAGTTTATTTCCGGGGAGCCGGAGAAAGTGACCAGCGCGGAGCGAACAGTCCTCGCGGCTAAAGGCTTGGGAGTAACGCCCGGGCTCCGGTTGAGCTGCCAGATCTATTGCGACCACGATATGCACCTCCTGGCGACCAGCCGCTTCGCCGGCAGCGGACGGAAGGATTCAGGCCTGCGGCCCGCGCCGGAGATCACGCCGCCGCCGGTTTGGACGTGATATAATCACGTGATGTCGTGGAAAAGAGGTGAAAAGTGACCGTTGCGGATATTCCAAAGCTGAAACAAGGCTCGTCGGTCGTGCTGGAGCCGATCAGTTGGGACCTCTACGAACGGCTGGTGGAGGAACTGGGCGAAAGCCACATATTTCTGACCTATGACGAGGGGAGATTGGAAATCATGGCGCCTCTACCCATTCACGATAGGGTCAAGAAGGCCGTTTCACGAGTCATTGAGATGTACTCTTTGGAGGTCGATATTCCCGTCGAGGGGTTCGGTTCCACGACATTCAAGCGGCGAGATTTGCGAAAGGGGCTGGAGCCGGACGAATGCTACTACGTGGCGAATATAGCCGCTGTCGAAGGCCGAACCGAGTTTGACTTTACGATCGATCCTCCGCCCGATCTGGCGATCGAAGTGGATTGGCGGTCGCGCAGTATAGACCGGCAGTCAATTTATGCGGCGCTGGGAGTTCCAGAAATCTGGCGATATGACGGGACGAAATTTACCTATCTGAAGCGCAGTAAACAGGGGAAATACGTTCACACGGAAAAGAGCCTGGCTTTCCCCAATTTGCCGGTGTCGGATCTGAATCGGTTCGTGGAGATGGCGATGGCCGGGCGGCAGCATGAAACGATGAAGGCGCTGCAGAAATGGGTGCGGAGCCAGCGATAATCGCCGGGAAGCCGGCGATAGTCGGCCAAGTGTTTTCTTCTTTTTGCGCGTCAGCGGCTTGAATTTCGAACATGAGGTAGAGATGATGGTTCAGCAAGCTGAAGGCGGCGTTGACCGATAACCGGCGCGCGGCCAACAGGCAGTGTTGATATTGATGGTCGGCCGATGGAGTGGCCGATAGACCGAACGGTTTTGGCGGCGAAAATTGCCGCCCCGGCGTCAAATGGCGTCGAGCACCTTTCGGGCCAAAGGAAAACCTCCCACCTTGCGGACGGTCACGTTCGCGCGAATAGGTTTTCCGGCCCAGGGACGGGCAGAAATGGACAGCTTCCTCATTCGCGGCGGTAGTCGTCTTAAAGGCAAAGTGGAAATCAGCGGGAGCAAGAACTCCGCGCTGCCGATCCTCGCGGCCACGCTGATGGCTGAGGGGAAATCGGTCATTCAAGGGGTGCCGCGGCTGTCAGACATCGATTCGATGATCAAGCTGATCGGGGAACTGGGCTGCCAGGTCGTCCGGCATGAACCCACTTCCGGCGGTCGCGGGATGGGGCCGGTTCTCGATGGGCCTTTGGAGATCGAAGTCCTCGACGAGCGGCAATGCGAAGCGCGATATGAGATCGTCAAGACGATGCGGGCGAGTATTTGCGTGCTGGGGCCAATACTGGCCAAGCGCGGCAAGGCAGTTGTCAGCATCCCCGGCGGGTGCGCCATCGGCGACCGGCCGGTCGATCTGCACGTTCGGGGGCTGGAAAAGCTGGGGGCGACCTTCCGCACCGAGAACGGCAACATCGTCGGGCAGGTGCATGGCCGGCTCAAGGGCTGCCGGATGTATCTCGGCGGAGCTCAGGGCCCGACGGTGCTGGGGACGATCAACGTCATGTGCGCCGCGACGTTGGCCGAAGGGGACACGACGATTGTCGGAGCCGCCTGTGAGCCGGAAGTCTCGGACTGCGCGGAATTGCTGATCAAGATGGGCGCGAGAATCAAGGGGTATGGGACGCCGGAGATTCGCGTCGAGGGCGTCGAAAAGCTCGCCGGGGCGGAGCATCGCGTCATTCCCGATCGCATCGAATGCGGGACGTTCATCATCGCGGCGGCGATCACCAACGGCGAGTTGGAGCTCAAAAACTGCAACATGGATCATCTGCTGGCGGTGACGGATCGGCTGGAAGAAGTCGGGGTGCGGCTGGAGCGCGACCATGGGACGGTCTTTGTGAGTAGCTCGCGGCGGATCACGCCGGTCGAAATGACCACTCAGCCCTATCCGGGGTTCCCGACGGATTTACAGGCGCAATTGATGGCGCTGCTGTGTCTTTCGGATGGGATCAGTGTGGTGACGGAGCGGATTTTCCCGGATCGATTTCTCCATGTCGGCGAACTGAATCGCATGGGAGCCCGCATTCGCAAGGAAGGTCCAACGGCGATCATCCAGGGTGTCAAGGAATTGCAAGGCGCCAACGTGATGGCCAGCGATCTGCGGGCCAGCGCTGCGCTGGTATTGGCGGGCATGGTGGCCAAGGGAACGACGCGCATCGACCGCGTGTATCACATCGACCGAGGGTATGAGAAGTTTGAGCAAAAGCTCCAGGCGGTCGGCGCGAATATCGAACGCCTCAAGCAGGACAAGACCGTGGTGCCGATGGCAGCGGTGGCATAGTCCGACGGTCGGTCATGACTTAATTCCTCGATAGCAGACGCAGATACCGAACGTCATTGGGTGCTGTGTCACCCGGCTGAAGCCGCAGTCGCTGAGCATCTTCACCATTGAATCCCGGTTGATAAATGTGTTGACGCTTTGGGGCAAATATTTGTATGCGCCAGTGCGGTCGCCGCTGATCCATGTTGCCGTGCGCGGCAGAATGTGTCGAAAATAAAAGTTATATAGGCCCCGCAAAATCGGATTCGTCGGCAGGGAGAATTCCAGAATGATCACGCGGCCGCCGGGGCGCAGGACGCGATGGAATTCGCGAATCGCGGCGGCGGGGTCGGCGACGTTGCGTATGCCGAACGCAATTGAAATCACGTCAGAAGTGGCGTCGGCAAGAGGCAGCATCTGGGCGTCGCCATTGATGAAAACATTCCTCGCGGCGAGCGATTTTCTTGTGGCGATTGGCAGCATCTCATAAGTGAAGTCGATGCCGATGGGGCGATTGGCATTCAGATCGGCGCCGAGCCGATGAAGTCCTCGATTGAACGCCAACGTGAGATCGCCAGTCCCGCAGGCGACGTCGACAACTCGATCGGTGGATTTGAGATCGGCGAGCTTGACCGCTTTCCGACGCCACCGCTGGTCCATCCAAAGGCTATGCAGCCGGTTGTTCAGGTCATAGCTGGGGGCAATGGCCGCGAACATCCGCTGCACGCGCGATCGCTTGTCGGCGACGGCGTGGGGATTGGCCAGGAGGGCCTCGTCCCAGGTGGGGGTGGTCTTTGTGTCGGTCATCTCTCCGCGATTATAGCGTGGGATCTTGTTTCAATTTATTTGATGATCCGAGTCGGGCCCCCGGCCAGGACGATGCCCACGTAAGCGGCGGCCAGGCCAAGAACCAGGCTGCCCAGCAAATTCATGGACGACTCCCTTAGTGCCCCGTCCTGGGCCAGCTTCACGCAGTCGTACATGTAAGTGGAAAAGGTGGTGTAAGCGCCCACGAATCCGACGATGACCGCAAGGTGCGTCGTTTCAGAAACGGAATACCGTTGGGCGTAAGTGGCAAACCAGCCCAGGAAGAGGCTGCCCGTAACGTTGATCACGAGAATTCCCAGCGGGAATTGCATGGTGAACGGACGAAACAGAGCATTGACAAACCAGCGCGCCAGCGCGCCGGCGAACCCGGCAAATCCGATCGCGGCGCAACGTATCAACATGAGCTTCATGTCGTCTCCTTGAATGCCAAGCAAAATGCCCCGGCGGCCTGCGGGTCGTCGGGGCATCGTATTTTGGTGGCATGTCCCGGCGGACCCCGGGCGGTCCGTCAGGAGTCATTGGCTGGTAGAGGATCGATGGCCACGGTACCAGCGGTTATGGCGGACTCCACCGCCTTTGGGTTTTGCGCGATTTTAACGGATCCGCGAGCGAATTGGGAAGAACAGGTTGCTCCTAACCCCGGCTTTCCCATCTGCGAGAGGGAAAATGCAGAATTACTTGACTCCGCCGCGCACCAGGACGATAATTGACTGACGAGTCAGTTAATTAAATATTGATGAATACGATCGCCAAAAGACAGCCGGGCAGGCCGCCGGATCAGTCGCTTCAAGAGAGGCGGCGGGGGGAGATCCTGGATCAGGCGGTCATCGTCTTTGCCGAGCACGGGTACCGCAACGCGGATGTGCAATGGATTGCCGATGCCCTGAAGCTCAGCAAGGGGACGATCTACCACTATTTTGGGAGCAAGAAAGAATTATTCCTGGCGACGGTGCGGCGCGGGGTGCAA
>CAZCKE010000139.1:0-9272 GCA_964499005.1 uncultured Tepidisphaeraceae bacterium | reverse complement strand
GGGGGGGGTGGGTGAGTGTGGGCGTGGGGGGAGTTGGTTTGGGAGGGGGGGGGGAGGGAAGGGGGCGTTGCTTCAGCGGCGGGGCGGGGTTGCGTTCGGGAATTTTGTGTGTCAAACGCGGCCGGGGAAGTTCGCGGCGATGGAGGGGGAGTTCAAGACGGAAGATCACGCGCCGCTGCATATTGGGGGATTTCCGGATGAGCAGTTGCATCGCGATGTTGGGGCGATTGAGATTCCCGATGGGTTGAGCTTTCTGGCGGCTCATTCGGCGTCGGCCAAAGTGATCGGGCTGGATGATATTCCGAGGGACCGGTGGCCTAATGTCGTTGTGACGCATCTGGCGTTTGATGTCATGGTGGGGTGCGGGACGCTGATGGTGATCGGAGCGGGGGTGTTTTGGATTTTGTATTGGCGGCGACGAGAGAGTGCACTGGATTGGCGCGTGTTGATGTGGTTGATGGTTGTGTGCAGCCCGCTGGGGTTTGTGGCGCTGGAGGCGGGGTGGTTTGTGACGGAGGTGGGGCGGCAGCCTTGGATTATTCAGGGATTTATGCGGACAGCGGACGCGGTGACGCCCAATGCGAATATTCCACTGGTTTTCTTTGCGTTTAGCGGGCTTTATCGGGTGCTGGGGCTGATGGTGATCGTGCTGCTGAGGCAGTTGGTGGATCGGAAGATGCCGGCGGGCGATGGGGCGGCGGGGAGGTTGCAACGTGCCTGAGACGACGCTGGCTTATTTGTGCGCTTTGGCGGCCTTGTTGGGCTTGACGGCGTATGCGTTGCTCGGCGGCGCGGATTTTGGAGGGGGTATTTGGGATTTGCTGGCGAGCGGGCCGAGAAAGAATCAGCAGCGGCATGCGATCAAGCATGCGATAAGCCCGGTGTGGGAAGCGAACCATGTGTGGTTGATTTTCGTGATTGTGTTGTTGTTTACCTGTTTCCCGCGCGGGTATGCGATATTGTGCGTGGGGCTGTTTGTTCCGCTGCATTTGACGCTGCTGGGGATTATTTTGCGCGGAGCGGCGTTTGTCTTTCGTGGGCATGCGGCCAAGGCGGTGAATTCCGGAGTGCCGACGAGATTTGCGCGATTGGTTTCGCCGCGAGGGTGGGGGATGGCGTTTGGGGGAGCGAGTTTGATTTCGCCGTTGCTGTTGGGGGCGTCGTTTGGGGCGCTGACGTCCGGCGGGTTACGCGTGGATGGAACGGACGCTGGGGGGGCGGCGCCTTGGCTGATGCCGTATCCGGTGGGATGTGGGTTGCTGGCGTTGTCGTCGTGCGCTTATCTGGCGGCGGTGTATCTGGTGGTGGAGACGCGAGGGGAGCTTCGGGAGGATTTTCGCAAGAGAGCGATGGGCGCGGGGACGGCCACGGCGGCTCTGGCGGGGATCGTATTGTGGTTGGCGCGGCGGGATGCGCCGTGGTTTGTGGGGCAACTGATGTCGGCGCCGGCTTGGCCATTGGTGGTGGCGGGATTGGTTTTGTTCGTGGCCAGCGCCGTGGCGGTTTTTGGGAGGTTTTATCGTTTGAGCTGCGTGTGCGCGGCGGCGGAGATTGCAGTTTTATTGGCGGGATGGGGCGTGGCGCATCGGCAATATCTGATTTATCCGGATGTGCGGCTTCTGGATGCGGCGGCGCCGGCGGCGACGCTGCGGTTTGTACTATTGAGCCTGCCGGTCGGGTTGGCGCTGCTGTTGCCGTCGCTTTGGATGTTGTTTCACGTCTTCAAGATCAAGCAGGTCATGCGGACTTGATTGGCGATTGAGAGGGGTGGCGATAGGATCAGGTTGCCGATCGGCCATCCATGCGAATCTCTGAAATTTTTTATTCGATTCAAGGTGAAGGGAAGCTGGCGGGGGTTCCCTCGGCGTTTGTGCGTGCCAGCGGGTGCAACCTCCGCTGTGTGTGGTGCGATACGCCTTATGCGAGTTGGGATCCGCAAGGGGAAGAGATGGGGGTGGGCGCGATCGTGGATCGGGTTAGAGAGTTTGGCGGGCAGCACGTTGTCATCACGGGCGGTGAGCCGATGATCATGCCGGATATTGTGGAGTTGTGTGATGCTCTGAATGCGCAGGGGCGGCATATCACGATGGAAACGGCAGGGACTGTTTTTGCGCCGGCGAAGATCGGCCTGGCAAGTGTTTCGCCCAAGTTGGCGAATTCGACGCCACATCAGCGAGAGGGGGGCCGATTCGCCGGGGCCCACGAAAAGAATCGGCTGAATATTTCCGTGATTCAACAATTGATGGAAGAGGCCGAGGATTTTCAGCTTAAGTTTGTCGTCAGCGAGCCGGGCGATCTGGAGGAAATCGAAGGGATTTTGGGGCAACTTAATGCATGGGAACCGAGCGATGTGCTCTTAATGCCCGAGGGGATCGATCGCGCGACGCTGGAAGCCCGCTCGGGTTGGGTATCGGAGCTATGCAAGCGGCGAGGGTTTCGCTTTTGCCCCCGGCTGCACATTTTTCTGTATGGAAATCAGCGAGGGACATGAGAGCGGCATTCAAATCCTTCGCTATGGCATTCTGATTCAACGCCTAGTAGGCTGCGCGGATGCAAGACGGTTCCAACGACGAGTCGGGCAACCCCCCAAAGGATCCATTGCCCGGCGATCCACCGCCGAATGTTCCGGGGCCCTACACCCAGCAATTCCAGCATCAACCGATCTCAGCCCGGGTGCCGGAGCGCCTTTCGCGGGGGGTGATGACCTCGGGGGTGTTGGTCCTGGATGGGCCTAATGAATTTGTCCTGGATTTTTTGCAGGGTTTGACGCGACCGCACCAGATCGTGGCGCGTGTGATCGTGGTTCCAAAGGTCATGGAGCAGCTCATCGCTGCCATGACTGAGAATCTGGGCAAATACAGCAGAGCGTTTGGCCAACCGATGGAGCTGCCCCGTCCTCCGACCCGGCGGCCGACGATCGCGGAGATTTATGAGAATTTCAAGCTGCCTGACGAGCTGGCCAGCGGCGCGTATGCCAACAGCGTGCTGATCGGACATTCGCCAGCGGAATTTTTTCTGGATTTCATCACGGGTTTTTATCCCACGGCGGCGGTGTCGGCGCGAGTGGTGACGGCGGCTCCGTATGTCCCACGAATGCTTGAGACGATGACGTTGTCATTGCAGCAATATCGCAAGCGCTTTGGCCCTGGGCCCGAAGATGCGGCGCAGGGAAAGTGACGGGCGTCTCATTCATTGCCGGCGAAAGCTACTTACTGATTTTCATGCTCAGCACGGCCGAACCGGAACCTGAATTGGGCAATCCAGGCAAGATCCGCAGAAAGCGCACGCCGACATAGCGGGGCTTGGACGGGGACAATTGATGCGGTCCGCGAAAGACTTGCTGACCATCGGTGTCCACCACGACATAGTCGGAATTAAACGCCAGAGTGATTTCAAGAGTGCTCCCCGGTTTCTTGGGGATGTTGGGGACCTGACCAAATTGTGCGTCGGGCAAAACAATCCGCGGAGCAAATTGGCCCGGCTGGCCGGCAACCGGCTGCAATGTCCAAACCAGCGCGTGGGAAGTTACACCTCGATCGTTGGTGAAATCCGGCTCGTCAGTGATGAACACTTGCGGAACGTATCCATCGATCCCCTGAGCCAGGCGCAAGGTGACATGCAATGCGGTGGGCTCATCCGGGGATAGAGGGGTTATATTCGCGATTCCGCCGCCTGCCGCGCCGGCGCGAGGGCTAAAGGGGATATTTTTTTCCGGGCTGAGTTCACGATCGAAGCTCATTTTGAGTGAGCCGATGGTTCGCCAGCCGTCGGGCGCATCTCCGTTGAAGGCGGCGGATAATATGGTTCGTGAAAATGTCTGGGACTGAAGTTGAGCCAATGTCTGGCGCTGGACGCTTCCGCCATTCCAAAGCAGCCAGGCGACGAGAATCGCTGTTCCGAGGATCACGAGCCCCGCGCTCCAGGCGATGATGTTGGGCATCGGCAGTCCGCGCCCCGAGGAGCTTTCAGTCGATTGCTCGGCGACGGCGGCCAATACTTTTCGAGTGAATTCCGGGCCGGCGCGGATTTGGCGATATCCCTTGCCGCTCTCCAGGTCCTGGCGGGCTTCGAGCAGGAGTTTGTACTCGTCGGCTATGGGATCGACGTGGCCGGCCTCGCGAAGGTGGCTGAGCGCTTCATGCCAGGCCGGGCTGCCGGGCCCGGCTCGGAGGGCATCGGTGAGCAATTGGAGGAATTGATCGGAATTGAAGTTGAGCATCGTCATTTGGCTCCCACTCCTTTGGTGGGCCCCTGGCGGGATGCGGAGTCACCGCCCATGACTCTGGCCAGGCGTTTGAGGCCGTAGAACATTCTGGAGCGCAGCGTGACCGCCTTGGTGCCGGTGATTTCTTCCATTTCACCGTAACTGAGGTCCTGGAAAACGCCGAGCATAATGACTTCTTTTTGATCGGCCGGCAGATCGTCCAATGCTTTTAGTACGCGCGCGATTTCCTCCTGCTTTTCGACATCCTCGCTGGCTCCGGCGGCGACTGCTTTTGCGTCGCCCATTTCCAGCCCCTCGAGGTTGAGTTCGGTGGCATTGCGGACGGGGCTGCGCTTTTTGCGCCTTGCCTGGTTTATGGCAAGATTGCGAGTGATCGTGAAGAGCCAGGTGCTCAAGCGTTGGGGATAGCGATAGGTGCCGCTGAAACGGTAGGCGCGGAGGAATACTTCCTGCGCGATCGCCTCGACGTCGTCCACGCTGCCGAGCATGCGGTACAGATAGGATAGAACCGACGCGCTGTACCGTTCGTAGATAAGAGCAAACGCCTGGCGGTCATTCTGCTGGGTCCGCCGCATCAGCTCTTCATCGGATGCTCGGCCAAGGGGTACGGGAACAAGCTCGCCTGTCTCATCGCCCCGTGGAGGGTTGGCCGGTTTGCCGACACCCGGTTTGTCTACATCTCGCTGCATCCGGCTCCATCAGGATCACTGTTTATGATAGCAGAAACGGGTTTTTGGCGAATGACAGATTCATGGGTTATTTACCCCCGCGAAGGCGGCGATGATATACTTATTGCATTGTGGCTGGTGTGGCGGCCGCGCCTGACTGTGGTCAGGTGAGGGAAGTCCGAACTGCCCAGGCGCCCCGAGGCGTTTGGGAGCACGGTGCTTGATAACATCAAGGCGGAGCAATCCGACGGAAAGTGCCACAGAAAATAAACCGCCGGGGGGAATGCTGAATGAGGAATGATGAATGCGGAATGAAAGACAAAATCCCGATTGCGGGCCTTTTATTCATCATTCAATATTCATCATTCAGCATTCCCCCAGGTAAGGGTGAAAAGGTGCGGTAAGAGCGCACCGCGCCGGAGGTGACTTCGGCGGCAAGGCAAACCCCACCGGCAGCAAGGCCAAATAAGCGGAGACGCGGGAGGTTAACACCTGCTGCTCGTTGAAGCTCGCAACGCGTTCGTCCGTCGCGCAAGCGATTGGCGGGCACATCCGCGGGTAGGCTGCTTGAGCCGGGCGGCAACGTCCGGCCCAGAGAAATGGTCGCATCCGGTTGAAAAATCGGAAACAGAATTCGGCTTACGGCCGGCCACAATGAAACACGCCGGTGGGTTGCCCAACAGGCTCCCACCGGCGCCTTTTTTTGTCGCGTTCAATCTTGCCGATGACCGGCTTACTCTTCTTCCAAAATCGAAACCGGCTGGCGGCCCGCAAATCCGGTGTGCAACTCGTGCCAGTACCCGATTCGTTCCTCCCCCAGCTTCCAGCAGAGGCTCACATCATGCCCGCGATGGCGGCCCAGGAAATCGACCAAGCCCATTTGATAGTCTTTGAGATCGCAACCGACGTTCTGTAGTTCATCGACGTAGGCCTGGAGGTGCTCGACCGCGCGGTCCAGCTCTGGCTGAATTTTCGGCTGATCTTTGGCATTGGCCATGGCCAGAGACGACTGAAGCGAGTCGATCTGTTGGTGAGTCTTTACGATGTCCGCCACCACGCGCTTCACCAGGGGCAGAGCGCTGTTGGCCTGGGCGAGTGTAAATCGCTTGGCGGGACGGGAAGGTGACACGGATTTGGGTGTGAGAAACTGCGGACCCGCCATTGAAAAACGCCGCCTTTCTTTTTCGACATGGCCGGATGTCGTAAACGTTTTAACCCGGCCCCAGACGCGGACGATTCCCCAAGCGATTATGATCTGTTCGGCGGGGGTGTCAACGCGCTAATCTGATCAACTTTCGCGCGGCGCAAAGATCGTGTGTTAAACGGGGGCAATTGATACCGCCCTGCCGGGCGTGGGGGGTCTTCATCGGGTCGTGGCGACTGGGTGCTCCGCTTTCGCATAGTCGCCGCCGCTGGCTTCGGAGACGGTTGCGATCAGTTTGTCGATGACCTGATCGGGGCCAATTCCCTCGGCATCGGCGTTAAAATTGGTGAAGAGGCGATGCCGGAGCACGGGTTTGGCGACGGAACGCACATCGTCGCAACTGACGTTTAATCTGCCGCCGAGGATTGCGCGGGCTTTAGCGCCCAGGACCAGATATTGGGCCGCGCGCGGGCCCGCTCCCCAGGTCAGCCAATCGTTAATAAAAGATGGAGTGCCCGATTCCTTGGGGCGGGTTGCCCGGGCCAGGCTAACCGCGTAATCGACGACGTGATCGCTCACCGGCAGTTTTCGCAGCATCTTCTGGATCGCTATGAAATCCGCCGCGCCCAGCACCGGCTCGGGGTTGGCCTGCAATTCCATGGTTGTGGCCCGGACGATCTGCCTCTCCTGCGCCTTGGTCGGATACCCGATGTTGACCATGAACATGAAGCGGTCGAGCTGCGCCTCGGGCAGCGGATAAGTTCCTTCCTGCTCGACGGGGTTTTGCGTTGCCAGGACGAAGAAGGGCAGATCGAGTGGAAACGTATGCCCGCCGGCCGTCACCTGATATTCCTGCATGGCCTGGAGCAGGGCGGCCTGCGTCTTGGGGGGCGTGCGATTGATTTCATCCGCCAGCACGATGTTGGCAAAGATCGGTCCCTTCACGAATCGAAAAACACGCTTTCCCGTCGCCGGATCCTCTTCCAAAATGTCTGTTCCGGTGATGTCCGCGGGCATCAGGTCGGGCGTGAACTGAATGCGGTTGAAATTCAGCTTGGAGACCTTTGCCAGGGTGCTGATCATCAGCGTCTTGGCCAGCCCCGGCACGCCGACCAGCAGGCAGTGGCCTCGGGCGAACATTGCCGCCAGCAGCAGCTCGACGACGTCGTCCTGGCCGATGATGATCTTGTGGAGTTCATGAAGCAGTCTTTGCTTGACCGCGCCGAATCGCTCGATTAACGTCGGTTCACTCGCTCCGGATGATGATGGTTGCGATGGTGTTTGAGACAAGCCTTGCCGCTCCTTGATCAGGTTCGCGTCTTTATCGTCTCCAAGTGGCGTTGAAGTGTAAAGACTTGACGATGGCGGATTTTCGCCGCTTTTCAAGGGTGGGAAAAGTCGTGACCGACGTTTCCTGGACTCGATCGCCAAGACTCTGGCGCATTTTCGATTGCGCCGGCGCATTGGGCCTTTTGTTTTGGCTCATGGTGCAGCTGGTGGCCAAGCAATTGCGAGCTCCATGCCCCTGGCCGCGGGCGATCGGCGACTATCGCATTTTCTACGATTACAGCAGGCAAATCGTTCAAACCGGAATTTACCCGCCGTTGTACTACTATGCGCCGCCGTCGGTGGCGTTGATGTTTTGCACCACGTTTTTTCCTTTCAGCGTTTCTGCGGGGATATGGGTTGGTCTGAGCGGAGCGGCTGCGATTGGATCGTGGTTGATCCTGATTGTGATGCTGCGAATCTGGCGGACACCCGGCGCCATGGCCTGCCTGCCGCTGATCTTTCTGGGCTGCAGCTCTTTCTTCAGCTGGGATCTCACCAAACAGAACATGAATGTTTTCTTTCTGGGGATGTTATTGGTAGGGGTCTGGTTTCTGGATCGAGATCGCCCCATCGCCGCGGGCGGGTTCATCGCCGTCAGTTTCGCGTTAAAACTTTTTTCGGTTCTGGTCATTCCATACCTTTTTTGGAAAAGGCGCTATCGGGCATTTGCATGGACGATAGTTTTCTGCGTCGTCTATTGGATATTGCTTCCTCCGATCATTTTTGGACCTCGCGCCGTCGTCGGCGTTTACCGAAATTGGGGGGGCGGAGTTTTGGATGCCACGCGAATTCCAACGGATTTTCCGCATCCGCTGCTGATTTCGATTCAGCGAGGCGCCGCGTACCTGGCGCCGGGTCAGCCGGTGGGATCCGCGATCATCGTCGATGCGGTAAGAGCGGCCTGGCTTGGAGGTTTGATCCTGATTTGCGGAACCTGGCAAAAACGCGATTCTGATGTACGCGAGGCTCGTGCGTTGATCGCGGATATTGGCGCACTGGTCCTGGCAGCCATCGGGCCGTCGCCTTATCTGGAGCCGTATCATCCGGTGGCGTTTGCCGCGTGCCTGACGGTGCTTCTGGCGGTTGCTGCCGACGTAAATCAAACGCCGCGCCGACGAACGATGGCCGGCGTTTTTCTCGTCGTTGTCTTGATCCTTGCGGGAGTGCCTTCCCGCTGGGAACTGCGCGGGTTGGCGATCAACATCCGTTTGCTGATTGGGTCGGTCGGTGCGATTTTGTCCACGCGGGCATTGGCTCGTCAATGCGAAACGACGAACGTGAAAACGTTGACGCCGAGCCTCAGCGCATCCTGATCGGCGTAACCTTTGTTGTAAGCCTGGGGCAATTGTTCCCAGCCGGAGCTCATGCTCAGGGGCGAATAGATCACGCGGGGAGTGCCGTCTTCCTTGATCGCTTCGAGCCGTGGAATGTCGACGCCGGGCAGGAGTTGCTGGGCGAGCGGGGCGAGGGCGATATGGCGTTCGTCGTAGACGAAGCTGTAGATCGGATCATCGGGGGTCAGCACTTTGAGCTGTTTGTCCTTAAAGATCAGGTGGATTTCCCGCCGGAACGCCGCGTCAAATTCGCTGCTTCCCGCGGCGTCATCCACGACGAGGGTGCCGCCTCGGTCGCAATCTTGGCGAAGGTTTTGCCGGGCCGCGTCCGGCAGTCAAAAATCCCGCGGGCCAACCACGATCCAAAGTCCCCACAAGCCCCGGGGCGGGCCGTTAAATGCAACAATCGATGGTCCATACGCCCGCGCGCTCGACATGTGCGACCAGCATGAGCGTGGCCGGCGCATCGAATGGTGAGGAGCCGCAATAGGTGGCGTAGCGGCCGAACAATTGTCGTAGCCGCGGATCGCCGAAATAGCCGCCAAGTGCCTTCGACATCGACTGGAACGGCC
>CAZCKE010000138.1:0-9279 GCA_964499005.1 uncultured Tepidisphaeraceae bacterium | reverse complement strand
AATTCGGGGGGCTGGCCTCTTTTTTCGGCGAACTTTTTGAGGGAGGCCTCGGCCTGGGGATCCTGGATGACACTGATGGCGGGGACGCCGCGCTCGAAGATGCCAGCTTTTTCGGTGGCAATCTGGGCAAGGGTGTTGCCGAGCTGCGCCATGTGGTCGTAGCTGATGCTGGTGATCGCCGTGACCTCGGGGTGGATGACGTTGGTGCTGTCGAGGCGTCCACCGAGGCCGGTTTCGACAACAGCAATTTCGATCTTGTGATCGGCAAAGTATCTGAACGCGAGAGCGGTCAGGACATCGAAGTAAGTCGGCGTGGGTCGAGAACGGGCGATGATCGGCTGAAGCATGCGGACATATCGCGCAAATTCGGCCTGGGAGATCATTTCGCCGTTAATAACGATGCGTTCGCGGATGTCGACAAGGTGCGGGCTGGTGTAGAGGCCAACCTTGTAGCCGCTGGCCTGGAGCATGGAGGCGATCATCGTGCAGGTGCTGCCCTTGCCCTTGGTGCCGGCGATGTGGACGGAGCGGAACTTTTCCTGCGGGTTGCCGAGCTTGCG
This sequence comes from uncultured Tepidisphaeraceae bacterium, assembly GCA_964499005.1. GTDB lineage: Bacteria > Planctomycetota > Phycisphaerae > Tepidisphaerales > Tepidisphaeraceae > CAZCKE01. The sequence continues at coordinate 8,719 of CAZCKE010000138.1, read as the reverse complement.
CAAGAGGGACCGCATGCGATCGAGATTGAAGGTATCGTTGTTATAGCGCACGATGCGGAGGCGCTCGAAATCGCTCAAGGTGGAGAGGAAGCGCAAAGCCTTGGCATAGCTGTTGATGGAGCTGCCGGAGGAGCTATCATGCCCGTTGGCCGGCGGCTGGTTTTTTTTAAGATTAACAACCACCGGTTTGCGGACGGAGGGTATGTGGCGCTGGGCCTTTTTAGCCGGCGCGGAAGAAGACTTGTGTGATCTCACTTTTTCGCCCACCGCCATAGACGGGTGATTGTAGCAGTTTGTGGAGGCTCTTTCAAGATTAAACGCAAGCTTATAACCCATAAGGGTTTATTATAATCAGGCAAGCCGGGCAAGCATGGGATAAGTTAGCATCAGTTAACTCATGAGTTCGGATGATTTTTGGGATTTGGCCGGGGTGGGATTTTGGGGCAAAGGCGGTTATTCTTCCGGCGGAAATTGCGCCGTTGGCGGCGGTTGGAGCTTGGCAGTATGTCTGATAAAGAGCCGGAAATTCAACGGGTTGCATTTGTCAGCCTGGGGTGTCCCAAGAACCTTGTGGACAGTGAGCGGATGTTGGGACTGCTGGCGGCGGATGGGCTGGTGGTAACAGATGATGCCGCCGACGCGGATGCCATTGTTATAAATACTTGCGGGTTTCTGGAAGCGTCGAAGGTTGAATCATTGAAGGAAATTCAACAGGCGATTGAACTGAAGCAAAACGGGAAGTGCCGGCGGGTAGTCGTGGCGGGATGCCTGGTGCAGCGGCATAAGACCAAGCTGTTGGCAGAGGCGCCGGGGATCGATCGACTCGTGGGGGTTTTCGATCGGGAACATATCGTTCAGGCGGTGCGCGGGGAAGGCAAAAATGGAGGCGGGCAGGCACATTTCCTGGGGAAGTATCACGATTTGTCGAGAGAACTGGCTGAAGGGGCAAAGCTCGATCCTGATGCGCGGCAGAGCAAGGCGAAGCGGTTGCCGGTGTTTGAAGACGATCGGGCGCGGTTGCGGCTGACGCCTCGGCATTATGCTTATCTGAGAGTGAGCGAAGGGTGTAATCAGGGGTGCGCGTTTTGCACGATTCCGTCGATCCGGGGGCCGATGCGATCCAAGCCGGTCGATCACATCCTGGCGGAAGCGCGCGAGCTGGCGGCGGATGGAGCGGTTGAGTTGAACCTGATCGGACAGGACACGACCAGCTACGGGAACGACATCGGATATGAAGCGGGGCTGGCGGGATTGCTCAAAAAGCTGGATCGGGAGTTAAAGGATGTGCATTGGCTCCGTCTGATGTACGCGTACCCCTCCTGCTTCACGGACGAGATGATTCGGGCGATCGCGGATTGCAGACGGGTGGTGAAATACATTGATATGCCGCTGCAACATATCAACGATCAGATGTTGAGCGTGATGAAACGGCGCGTGACGCGGAGACAGATTGAGATGTTGCTGGGGAAGCTGAGGGATTGGATTCCGGGAATCACGATCCGGACGACGCTGATCGCGGGATCGCCGGGGGAGACGGACGAGCAGCATGAAGAATTGGTGCGATTCGTGAGGGATTTTGGGTTTGATATGCTGGGGGTGTTCGCATACAGCCCGGAGCCGGGGACGCCGATGGGGAGGATGAGCGGGCAGGTTTCAGAGGATATCAAACAAGCTCGATTGGAAGAGTTGATGCTGGCACAGCAAGAGGTGGCATTCAAGAAGGCGCACCGCCGAGTTGGGGAGAAGATCGAGGTGCTGATCGATCGGCGCGAGGGAGATGGGAAATGGATCGGGCGATCGAGCGGGCAGGCGCCGGATATTGATTCGGTGACACGGATACGAGCGAAAGAATTGCACGTGGGTCAACTGATAACAGCGCGAATCACAGGAGCGGATGGATATGATCTGATCGCGGAGGCGGCGACGCGGAAAGGGAAGAGTCTGGCGGTAATCGGGTGAATGGCGGGCATTAAACGGGAAGTGGAATGTCTGCGTCCTTGCGGCGGCTATTGTGGATGAGTTGTTGGCTGCTGATCGGAGCGGTCGCGGGGATTTCGGCCGTGATATTTTTTGGGAAGGGGCCGCCCGTTGTCGTGGCGGTGAAGGGGACGTCGCAGCCATCAACGATGGCGACGACCGCGGTTTCCGCCACTGGGCTCGTTCCACCATCGATGCAGGCATATGGGGATGTGCTCCATGCGGATTTTGCGAATTATCCGGTAACGCGGCCGTGGGCGTATCCCGTGGAATTGGCCGATGCGGCGCATGTGGTGCTCAATGAGCCGGTGTATGTTTGCCCGCGCGGGGATTTGTGGATCACGCATCGGGGAGCCGACGCGCTTCAGACGGTGCTGGGGCGCGCCAGTGATGAGACGGAACACATCATCGATCAGCCGGTCGAATATGTGCTGTGGGTCATTGATGATCGGGGGAAGTGGAGCGCATCGGCGGTTTGCCGCAAGGGGTCGGATTATGAATTGGTTTCGGCGAAGGATCGGCGAATGCTGCCGAGCGGGCGGGCTTATGAGTGGAGCCTGGCATTCAATTGGGACGACGATGGGGCAACGCGGCTGGTGGCGCCGACGGATGGAGGCGTGAGCGTCATCACGTTGGGAAAGGAGATCAGCGAAGCGTATTTGGATTTGATGGATATGGGGAGCGGCGCGACCACGCGGCTGGGGCGAGGGCCTTGCGTGGAGTTTGATAATCGGGGAATTCTGGCGTGGATGAGCGCGGAGGGGGACAAGGCCCCCCCACTGTCGCGCGTCGGACGATTTGTGAATGGGAAATGGGACGTGCTGGATGCGGGTGCCTGGCCGTCGAATATTATTCACATGGTGCCGATGCTGGACGGGAGCGTTCTGCAAATTCGGCGCGGATCGGGGCCGGGGACCATTGAATTGAGCGTGGCGCCGCTGGATTTGCCGGCGATTGACGAGAAGGAGGTGGCGGCGTTGGCGCAGCAATTGGGGGATGAGGATGCGGAAAAGCGAATCGCGGCGTTTCGGCGGCTGACGCAGTATGGGCCGGGGGTATTTCCAATTTTGGAGAAGCTCAAGGCGGACGCGGACCCGGAGGCGCAGACGCGAATCCAGGAATTGCTGGAAGGAAAATTGACGACTCGGCTGGGGGGAATGCTGGTCAATGAAAACAAATTGAGCCTGGCGGCGCGGTTGGCGGATGGAGGAGCGATCTTTTTCGCGCCGGCGGGGGTAACGATCGCGCAGGAGCAGCAGGAGCCGCGGGTGGTGCAGCCGGATTACCTGGCGGTGCGTCCGGGGCGCGCGATCGTGGAAGTACCGGAGGAGATCACCAAGGAATTGGCCAAGCATGGGGGAAGCATTGCGGCGCTGCGCGACGAATGGATCGTTACGACGCCGACCGATGGGATGCGGCGATTTTTGGGAGGGCAATTTGAGCCGTTGCTGAGGGACGATGAGAAGCAATTCGATCATGTGGCCGCAATTGACGGGAGAGGGAGATGGGTTTTGCGTTCGCAGGCGGCAACTGGGGCGACGACGCAGCCGACGTTGATTATCGATCCGACGGTGCCGGAGCCGACGCCGAGATTGGCGATGTGGCTGATTGATGCCGGGGACAGCGTGGGATGGAGCAAGGCGGATTGGCCGGTGTTTGCCAAGGGAAATGCACACTGGATCGTGAACGATCGGGGCTGGGAAGTGATGGATGAGAGCAAGGACGCGATGCTGACGGATGTGCCGCCAGCGACGAGACGATCAACGACAGCGCCAGCGGCGACGAGCCGGACAGTGGTGGAAGGCAGGATGCTTTACAGCGATGCGGCGGGGAATGAAATATTTGGGGGAGAGAAATCGCTGACGTTGTTGACGGCGCGAGGCGAGAGGAGGGATTGGCAGTTGCCGGAAGGATGTGTTGGGGACGGAGCCGACCCGGTGTGGCTGTGGGGAGATCGGGATCGGCATCTGTTTTTGTTCAACGGCTCGAGCCGGATCATTCGGCTTGGGTTTAAGCCGGAGGAAACCGAGCCGTTCGTGCTCGAAGCGATTTTCTCGAAGAATATTCCCATGATGCCGGATATCCAGCGGGCGTGGCTCGATCCGGGGGGGCGAATCGCGGTATCATATGCGCGAATGCAGTTGGCGGTGATTTTTCCAGCGGGGCAGATTCCGCCGGAATTGGAAGACAAAATATTGGTGCAGAACATCGTGAGAAGTGAGCCACAAAAGGAGAGCGATCATGGAGAACAGCCCGTTGAAGGTGGGCCAATCGGCCCCGGACTTTGAATTGATGAAGCAGGACAAGACGAAGGTGAAGCTTTCGGATTTGCGGGGCAAGAAGGTGGTACTGCTGTTTTATCCGATGGATTTCAGCCCGGTGTGCACGCAGGAGTTCTGCGCGTTTGGGCCGCAGATGGGGAAGATCGTCAAGGATGATCAGACGGTGGTGTTTGGGGTGAGCTGCGATTCGCCGTTCAGTCATGACGCGTTTCGGAAGCAGTATGGCATTCCATACGATTTGCTGTCGGACCCGACGCGGAAGATGGCCAAGGCGTACGGGATGTGGGCGGGGGAGGAGCCGTATAACTGCACGAAAAGGGGGACGGTGGTGATCGGAAAGGATGGGAAGGTGGTGTATCACAAGGAGCAGCCGACGTCGAGGGATGCGAGGAGCGTGGAGGATGTGATTGAAGCGGCGCAGGCGTGAAATCGGAAATCCGAATCAAACCCAAATGAGGGATGTGGCGGAATATTGACGGTTTAATTTGGCGGGGGTTGGAAAACGAGTTGCCTTGCACTTCACGCACTACAACTATTGCCGGATTCACCAGACGATGCGGATCACCCCCGCTATGGCCGCTGGCCTCACCGATCATGTTTGGGAGATTGAGGAATTGGTTGAATTGCTCGACTGACCTCACAACGCCGGCCCGGCCCATTCCAGCGCTCAGTTATCTGTCGCCACTGCCGTCGGGATTAATAGGCTGAGACGGTCCGAAGCCCCCTGGAAACTCGCCGTTCTGCATCAGTCGCTGAATTTGATACATGGAGCGCTGAAGTTCGTCCTGATTACAGCAATATTCATCAATCTTCCCAAATGCGCTATATCTCGAAAGGTTAAAGCCCAATTCGATATCATTGAACCACAGAACGTATTGGCCAAATATGGCGACAACCCAAAAGCCACCATCATCGTCCCCCCAAGGATGTAGTTGCCATTTAGCCGGTTTGATGCGGATTGCTTGCCACATGGGAAGCATCGCAACAACCATCGCCCTCTCGCCCACGGCAATTCGCTTGTTAAGTTCTTCTTCTGTCATGGGCCATGGGTGTCCATACTGCTTGCACAAATAGCGATACTTTTCAACGGCCTGTATTTCAAGTCGCGAAAGCGGCCGAAGTAAACCTGGTATGAGGCAAATCCGCAAGGTCTCCAAAAATTTCAACCTGACCCACTACCGAACAATTTGACAAATTGACGTGTTAGATTAGGCTGTAGATCGTTGGATTGAAGGGAAATAGTTGATGTCCGCTTTTGTCCGCCAATTTGTTGCGATCACAGCCTCTTGAGGCGGCGGACGTTTTGCGTTTCAAGCAAATCACTCGGCCGCGTCGAAAGGCGCGGCCGATTCTGTTTTTACAGCCCATTTGATTGATGTGGGAAGCGGGCCTCGGCCGCGGCGTGAATTGCCGTGGTGGATGATTTTTTGTCATCAAAAAACGAGGTTTCCCTTGAGCGATACGGATTATAACGACTCGGAATTTGACGATCCGCCGGAGAAGAAGCGCCGGCATCAGCGGCGGAATGAGAGCGGGGATTTTGTCTGCCGGAGGTGCCGGCGAGGCGTTAGCGGCGAGAGTTACGGCACGAAGCATCGGAACCATTGCCCGCATTGTTTGTGGAGTTTGCATGTGGATATTCAGCCGGGTGACCGGCTGCAATCATGCGGGGGAGGAATGGAGCCGATCGCGGTGAGCGTACGCGCGGATGGCGAATGGGCGATCGTGCACCGGTGCCATTCGTGCGGGATGCTGCGGACGAATCGCGTGGCTGGAGATGATGACCCGTGGGCGATGATGTCGCTGGCGGCGAGGCCGTTGGCGCAGCCGCCGTTTCCGTTGGAGCCGTGATGGAGAGAGGATTTTTCACCGCGGAGACGCGGAGAAAATTCAAATTCATTATTGCCACAGATAAAAACCAGATTTGCACAGATAAGAAATGTAAATTGAATCTCGTTTGATCTGTGTGCATTTGATTTTCATCTGCGGCAATTTTCTTCTCTGCGTTCTCCGTGTCTCTGCGGTGCAATCAAGCATTTCTGTTTCTGGAGGTATAATCGGCGGTAATGGTGAAGATCGGAAACATCGAACTGGCGACGCCATTTTGTCAGGCGGGGCTGGCGGGGTATAGCGATCGGGCGATGAGGGTGGTCGCGCGGCGGAGAGGGTGCGCTTATGCGGTGACGGAGGCGCTGCTGGATGTGATTTTGTGCAATGGGGGAAAAGGGCGGGCGAATTCGATTGATATCAACGAGGAGGATCATCCGGTCGCGGGGCAGGTGATCGGGAGCGAGCCGGGGACGATGGCGCGGGGGGCAAAGATCCTGGCGGAGGCGGGGTATGACGTGATCGACCTGAACTTTGCCTGTCCGGTGAAAAAGATCAAGAACAAGGCGCGCGGGGGGCACATGCTGATGGATGTGGAGCGCGGGGTGGGAATCCTGCGGGCGGTGAGGGAGGCCGTGACGGATCGGCCGGTGACGGTGAGTTTGCGGAGAGGGTTTGATGAATCGGCGGAATCGGAAGAACGATTTTTTGAGATCATCGACGAGGTGTGGGAATTGGGGTACGCGGCGGCGCGGGTGCATGCGCGGACGGTGGAGCAAAAATATCTGGGGCGATCGCGGTGGGGATTTTTAAGCGAATTGAAAAAGCGGTATCCGGATCGGGTGATTTTTGGGAGCGGGGATGTGTTCACGGCCGCGGATGCCGTGCGGATGAAGCGGGAAACGGGGGTGGACGTGGTGTGGATTGCGCGGGGGGCGATTGGGAATCCGTGGATATTTCGAGATGCGGCAAGATTGCTGGCGGACCCGGGGGCGGAGATCGCGCCGCCGACGATATTTCAGCAGAAGGAGGCGCTGCTGGAGCATTTTGAGATGGCGATGGAGATTCATGGGGAACAGTTGGCGGGGAGAAGGATGAGGAAGGCGGGGATCAAGTACAGCCGGTTTCATCCGATGGCGGATGAGGTGAAGCGGGAATTTATTTCGGTTCACAGCTTGCGGGACTGGAAGAATGTATTGGAAGGGTGGTATGGGATGGACGGGATCGGTGTGATGCCGGCGGCGACGGCGGCGGACGAGGTGAATGGTGAAGAGTCGTCGGCAGATCAAAAAATACCCTTAGAAGTGAAGTAAAATGATGCATTCGAGGACACCGCCGCGGAATCGGCTGGCGAAGGTTTTGCCGGAGGAGTGGCGGAAATTTTTGGTGGCCCAGGGGGCGCCCAAGCGCAAGTACACGGCGATTTGCCGGGCGACGCTGGCGGGAGGGCGCGTCATTGAGGAGATGATCGTGGAAGAGGGGTGGATCATCGCGCTGGGGCGCGAGGGGCTGGCAGGGACGTTTGAGCAAAGGATCGATTTTGATCCGCGGCTGATCAGTGAAATGGAATTGCTTCAGGTGATTTGAGGGACCCCCCTCCCTAGCCCTCCCCCGGAGTACCGAAGGAGGGGATGAAGAAGCTCACATTTCCGTGGTCAAATGTGACGACGAAGAATTCTCATGGGCGATGAGTTGGGCGGGAAGATGTGACTATCCGCCGGTGCGGCGCGGGACGTTTCGGCGGGAGGCGTCGGAGCCAAAGGTCTGGTTGTGGCCGACCTGTTTGCCGCCGCCGAATGGAAGGGAAGATTTTTTCTGGCCCGGGGGCGCGAGCTTGTCGAGAAGATTGCCCATGGTCTGGGAATGAGGCTTATTGAGAGATTGCTTGAGATTTCGGAACGAAGTCGATTCGGTTTTGGGAGCATCGGAGACCGGTGCGGGCGCGGTGAGACCCTGGGCGATCATGGCCGCGGCAGCGGCGGCGGACTGCGCGGGATCAATTTGAGGCTGCGCGGCATCGGGCTTGGGAGCCTTGGCTTTTTCCGCCTTGGCGGATTTGGCGGACGCGGCAGGTTTGGCAGCTGAGGAAGACTTGGTGCTCTTGGCCATGGTGCGGTTCTCCGGGATCGGATGCAGAACTTGGAATCTCAAATTACAGATTAATGGCTGGGCCGCCTGAGATCAAAGGTTCTCCAGCCGCTGCTGCTTGTCGAGCTCGAGCAAGGCTTCCAGAAGGGGATCGAGCTGGCCTTGCATAATTTGCTCGAGGTTGAAGTTTTTTTCGCCGCCGCCTTCGCCGCCGAGACGATGATCGGTGCAGCGGTTTTGGGGGAAATTGTAGGTTCGGATGCGCTGGCTGCGGTCGCCGCTGCCCATCATGGCTTTGCGGGGGCTGGTGAGGGCGGCGTGCTGCTTGGCCTGTTCGGCTTCGTAGAGTGTGGCACGGAGGAGAGCCCAGGCGCGTTCCTTGTTCTGGGCCTGGCTTTTATGCTCGGTCATTTTGAATTGGATACCGGTCGGCTTGTGGAGGAGGCGCCAGCCGGTTTCGACTTTGTTGACGTTTTGACCGCCGGGACCCCCACCGTGACAGCCGCCTTCCCCGACGTCCTTGGGGTTGATGGCCATTTTGACGG
>CAZCKE010000137.1:4233-9311 GCA_964499005.1 uncultured Tepidisphaeraceae bacterium | reverse complement strand
GAATGTACCTAACTCCTTTCAATCGCGCTAGACTAAAATGCAACCCGCTCTAGAAAGAGAATATTTTATTTTTGGCGTCGCGCGGGCGATGAGATTTGACGGTGGATGGAGAAATCAAAGGATTGAAAGGTGACGGATTCCATAGATAGAGTGTGATCCAATGCGATTTGAAGCCCTGGCGAAAACTCGGGAATTTAAGGCGAAACGTATTATCTGGGTTATGAGTAAACGAGTCCTTTTTCTTTCAGGCAATGGTCTCGCTGATGCTCGCAGTCATCTTTGCGGCGTGGGCCGTCAATTTGCTGTAATCGTTATTGCTGATCGCTTTTAACCTCAAGGATTTGCGACTCGAATATCGTCAAGCACCAGCCACCGATCAGCGGTCGCGCCTTTGTTGGCGAATAGATATGCCGGCGATGGTTGACTGATGTCGGTGAACATTCCAAGAGCCAATCGGTAGTGCCCGAGCGGAGCAGTGGAGAACGTCACGTCGATAAGGTCGGTCGATGGTTTGCCGGGTCTCCAGCGGCGGGGGTTGGATTGTTCGGGTTTCACCCACGCCCGCTCGACGGAGCGACCAGCATCGTCGAGTAGTGCGAATGCCGGGATTGCGGGCTCAAAAATAGGGGTCATTCCGATGTTCTCGACGGTCATCGTGATCCGCTCTGAAGCGCCGGGGCGCCAGATGTTCGGAAAGCTCACCCGTCGGACCGCGAAATCGTAGCCCATTGAGTTGGCCAACTGGTGAATCAGCGGCGATTGCTCCTTCACAAATATCGCAGCCGACGTGGGAGTCGTGCTCAGGCAAATGTAACTGGGATGCCCATTGTTCACACATTCCATCAGTGTGTGTCCGTTTCCATCAGGAGTCTTCTTGCCGTCCCACCATCCAGACTGCTTGAGTTCTTCATACGCATGATAAAACTCAAAAACCGCCGGCGCTTTACCGATGCAGCGGATGAGTTCTTTGCCGTCCGAATTACCGCAGATCCCATCTCGCCGAATGCTGATCCCTTGATCGACGGCCCAGTCGTAAACCGGATTGAATGTCCCTTCCCCATACGGCAACACCAAACGAGTGTGCGGGAAGGCATTTTTGTAATTCAGGATGTGCTGCTTGAGCACCTGCGGCGCAATCCGCGTTCCGCCGATGCCCCAGAGATGCCCTTCTCCCCAATTGCCGTAACTGCGAATGTCGATGTACGCGATGTTCGGATTGCCGTCGTAACGTTCCCCAATGGCTTTGGCCATCTTGCCGAGTTCGCGCAGAAAGATCGGGTCATCCCATTTCGGAATGGTCTGGGTCAAACCGGACGATGATTTTGAGGTGTACGATTTCGCCCCCATGTCGTACACCCATTGCGGCACTGCCGACGCATGAGTGGCGTTTGAGTTGGCGCACTCGATCCCAAACGCAAACTGTTTACCGGCATCGCCCCACACCTTGATGTGGTCGTCGAACCATTTCCAGTCATAGACGCCTGGCTGCGGTTCAATATAAGCCCACTCGTTCAAGTCGTATCCGACTGAGCCGAGCGACAGCAACTCCGGCGAATACAACCACGGCCCCAAACCGTAAAGCACCCACCCTTTGCCGGGATTGAGCCGAACCTCCGGGCTCAGTTCCGGCGTCTTGATAATCTGTTGTGTCGCCGGCTGTGTGGCAACTTGAGAATATGCGTTGGGCAGAATTCCCAGCAGACATGCAGCGAGCGTAAGTCTGCGGAACAATCGTACGCCTGATCGCGACTCTTCAGACATGATCGCCCTTCTCCATCATCACGGTACTATGCCTCGGAAATGTGCCAATCACCAACGTGTTGACGTATCGCGCATGGTTTGACGGACCGGGAGTGAAAATGTTTCCGGGGAATTAAAAAGCATGTCCTGGCTCGTAGCCTATCTCGTCGTCGCTTGGGTAAACCCTCACGGTGCTTGATGCGCTTTCCACATCGCCAGTGAACAGCATTGGTATACCTCGACCAATTCATAATAAACTCAAAATAGATTCATCATGAATCTAAAATCGACATTCGCTTCTTGACGAACACCTAGAGCGGTTTGCGATTTCACGTAGCGTATCCCGAGTTTGAAAAGTAGCCCCGGCAGTCATCGCTCGTGACGCGGGTCAGGGCGTTGACCACCACGTCGCCGGGTCGCAGGGATGGACAGGAGTGATCCCCCTCATGTTCCCCCCCAATAAAGCCGATAAACAGTTTATCGGACCATGCTGGGAAGGATTGCATTCATATTCGCGCTGGTAATGCCCCTCTGCGCCCTCGCCGGGCCGGCGGAGGTCAGCCGCGTGCTGAAATTCATCGATTTTGAAGAGCGGCGGCTGGGGAATCGGGAAGATTTGCCGATGCAGTGGGCCAAATTGGAGGGGGCGGGACTGCCGCATTATGTGAATGGGCGGCTGGCGAACGATCAGGCACATAGCGGGGAATGGAGCTTTCGGTTTGATCTGAACGGGGGGTCGCTGATCTATCGGTATGACCCGCGGGAGATTCAGGTCCGGCCGGGGGCTCACTATCGGGTGGAGGGCTTTGTCAAAACGAGCGTACTGCCGCATGCGCGGGCACGAATCAGCGCGTTTTTGACGGACCAGGAGGGGAACACGATACCGGGGAGCGTGACGCACTCGGAGTTTTACGCGGCTAAAAACAAAAATGATGATTGGCATCGGCTGTCGCTGGAATTGACGGCCGATTCACACAGCAAATTTCTCGTGCTCGATCTGGAACTGCTGCAACCGAGCTTTTACACGTCGAGCGGGCTGGGAGAGCGGGCGCTGTTCGATCAGGATGTGAACGGGTCGGCGTGGTTTGACAGCATCACGGTTTCGCAGGTGCCGCAGCTTTTTTTCAGCACGGGCAAGCCGGGCAATGTGTTTCGCCGAAGCGACCCGATGCGGCTGCTGGTGCAGGTGAATGACCGGTTCACGGACGACCTGGCGGCGCGGCTGGTGGTGAGCGACGCGCAGGGGCAGGTGGTTTATCAGCGGAGCGGAAATCTGGACCTGGCGGGGGCGCGGGACCTGGGGCCGGGGAGCAAGCAGATCGTGATGACGCTGCCGGACCTGCCGCCGGGGTGGTACGACGCGACGCTGTTCATGACCAGCAGCGATCAATACGTTGGAGAGGAAGAACTGCATCTGATTCATCTGCCGGACGACAATCCTCCGGCGCGGCCCGATCCACGGTTTGGGGTGATCGCGACCGATCTGCCTTTTGAGGGATGGTCGCAGCTGCCGGAGATTTTGCCGCTGATCGCGGCGGGTCGAGTGAAGCTGGCGGTGTGGAATTCGGGGGGAGACATTCAGCAGGCCAACGCGTCGGAATTTGACGCGGTGCTGGAGCATCTGCAAATCCTGGGGATTACACCGACGGCCTGCCTGACGGCGGTGCCACCCTCGATCGCGCAGGCGATCGGCGGTGACGGCTGGGAAAAGTTGCTCAAGGCGCCGCCGGAGACGTGGCAGCCGCAATTGGCGTACATGATCGCGCGACATGCGAATCATCTGGACCGGTGGCAACTGGGAGCGGACCGGGACGCGACGGTGTTTTTGCAGAAGCCGCAGATGCGGAACGTATACAATTTGTTGTACACGCAGTTTGAGTCGCTGATGGACAAGCCGGATTTGGCGATGCCGTGGCCGGCGTGGTACGACCTGACGGGAGAGCTGCCGGCGACGGTGGCATTGTCGATCCCGCCGGAGGTGCTGCCGTCGCAGCTTCCGCTGTATATCGAGGACATTCGAGGGCATGAGGGGCATAATCTTTCGCTGAGCCTTCAGCTTTTGGATAGCCGCTATGGAAGGGACGTGCAGATTCGCGACTTGGCGCAGCGCGTGACGTACGCGCTGGCCGGCGGGGCGACGCGCATCGATCTGCCGCTGCCGTTCACGGTTCACAAGCAGGGTGAGCGGATCGTGGATGAGCCGCAGGAATTGATGATGGTGATCCGGACGTTGATCGCCGAGCTGGGCGGCGCGACGTACGAGGGAAAGCTGCCCAATACGAGCAACGTCGAGGCATTTTTGTTCGACCGCAATGGGCAGGGAATCCTGGTGCTCTGGAACCGGGGGAGCGACAACGGGGGAACAAAGCATCTGGCGATCAACCTGGGCGAGCATCCGATGCGCGTGGATTTGTGGGGCAATTCCACGCCGATCGTCCAATCCGAAACGGCGGGAAACGACAAGGTGGATCTGGACGTGGGGGCGATTCCGTTTTTCCTGGTGGACGTGGACGGGTCGATCGCGGAGATGAGGGCGAGCGTCGCGCTGGACAAGCCGCTGCTGGAATCGAGCTTTGAGCCGCATTCGCGGCACATTCATTTCGTGAATCCCGGGAAGACGACGATCAGCGGGCTGGTGAAGCTGGTGGGCCCGGACGGGTGGACACTGACGCCATCGGTGTTTAATTTCGCGCTGGATCCGGGAGAGACGTTTAACCGCGAGGTGAGCATTGAGTTTCCTTACAACAGCTTCGCGGGACCCAAGACGATTCAGGCGCAGTTTCAGATTCAGTCGGATCGGAATACGAATTTCATGGTGCCGATCACGGTGAGCCTGGGGTTGAGCGATGTGGGGATGCAGACGCTGGCGCTGCGGGACAAGGACGATCTGGTGGTGCAGCAGATGATCAGCAATTATGGGGATAAGCCGGTGGATTACACGGCGTTCGCGGTGTATCCGGGGCAGACGAGGCAGGAGAGGTTGATCAGTCACCTGGGGCCGGGGAGGACGACGCTGAAGCTGTATCGGTTTACGAATGTGAAGCTGATTCCGAACGCGAAGGTGAGGAGCGGCTTACGCGAGCTGGAAGGGACGAGAATCCTCAACGATGAAGTGGAGATTCAATAGGGAAATTTGGGGACTTGGCTCCGGGGATACTCTGCTAAATTCTGAGATTGAGATTTCGATCGTTCATCGCGTTTGGGCGGTTTTTCAAAAGCAAAATTCGCGGACCGAGAGAAAGGAGGGAAAAAAAAAAAAAAAAAAACGAAAAATATTTTTTTTCTTTCTTTCTCTCCCCCCCCCCCTCCTTCCTCTCTTCTCTCTCCCTCTCCCTCTC
>CAZCKE010000137.1:0-4223 GCA_964499005.1 uncultured Tepidisphaeraceae bacterium | reverse complement strand
AGAGAGCCATCCGGAAAAGATCGAACAGGACTTGATGGAGCTGGTGCCGCGGGAGGATTGGACGCTCTGGTCACATCTGTTGATCTATCATGGGCGGGCGGTGTGCATGGCGAGGAATCCGGCGTGTGAGAGATGTCCGATTTTTGAGTGGTGTCCGACGGGACCAAAGGTGGCGGAGGAGAGAAGTAAGGAATAAAGAAATCGGAGATTGGAGTCGGAGGACGTTGCCGAATCTGGGGTGAGCGAACCTGATTTTTAGTCGGCGCGTTTGGGGCGGGCATTTTTAAAAATCAAAATGCGCAGACCGAGAGAGGCGAGAGAAAAACCATAAGGCCCCAAGTTTTTTCTCTCGCCTCTCTCGGGCTCTCACCACTCTCTTTTCCTTCCCCTCAAACCGTCCGGCATGGAATGAAGACGAGCAGCCGCGGGAGATTTCAATCGTGGGCAGTTGGGTGGGGATCGAAGATTCTTCCGCATTCGGGGCAGTGATCGGGGGTGGCGCGGAGGTCGTAGCCACAGGTGGGGCAAAGGCCGGCTTCAATATGCGGTTTCGGATGTCGCCGTTTGTCGATCTTGTATGAAATGGAAAAAATCATGAATGAAACGAGCACGAACGGCCAGTAGGGAACATACCACGCGATGTCGCCGCCAAGGTATTCAAAATAGCCGAAACCCAAGCCTTTGAACGATCGCTGCAGCAAACTGGCATCATCGATATTGTATTCGAATGGATGCTCCTCCATGACCAAATCAAATAATCCAACACCAGCTTGATTTGAGGCTGTGTCGAAAATTGAACGGATCCAGAGCAGCGTAAAGCCAGCGAATGCGATTATCGCAATTGGCCGCATCTGGACTTCACAGGATTTCGACGGCGCGGGGATAGCTGCCGAGGACCGTTAGTTGCAGGCAATGTTTTTTGGCTTCGGCGATGGCTTTTTTCATGCCGGCGTCGTCGGCGTGGCCCTGGGCGTCGATGAAGAAATAATATTCCCAATTGACCTTTTTGCTGGGGCGTTTTTCGATGTCGGTGAGGTTGATGCCGTTTTCCTTGAAGACGTCGAGGACCTCGGCGAGGGCGCCGGGCTTGTGGGCGGTGGTGAACATGATGGCGGTTTTGTCGTCGCCGCCGCGGCGGGCGGGCTCTCGGCCGATGACGAGGAAGCGGGTTTCATTTTCGGGGTCATCCTCGATGTTTTCGAAGAGGACCTGAAGGCCGTGAAGCTCGCCGGCGATGCGGGTGCCGATGGCGGCGACGCCCGACTGCTGGCCGGCCAGCTCGGCGGCTTTGCTGGTGCTGGCGGCGGGCTGGATATCGCGGTCCTTGGCCACGACGCTGAGCCATTTTCGGCATTGACTGAAAACCTCGGGCTTGGAATAGATCGTCTTCACTTTTTCCCAGGGGTCGCGAGCGAGCAGGTAGTGATGGACCGTAATACGGACTTCGGCGCAGATTTTGGCGCTACTGTGGAGGAAGGCGTCGAGGGTATCGACGACGCCGCCGTGAAGGCTGTTCTCGACGGGGACCAAGCCGTAGTCGATGTGCCCGCGGACGACCTCCTCGAAGACGCCGGGGATATCGGCCAGGGGGACGTAATCGACGCTGGAGCCGAATTTGCGGATTGAGGCGGCATGGCTGAAGGAGCCCTCGGGGCCAAGGAAGCCGATGCGGAGGGGTTTTTCCAAAGCGAAGCTGCCGCTCATGAGTTCGCGGTAGACGGCTTCGAGGCAGCGGTCGGGAAGGGGGCCGGCGTTGAGGGAGCGGACTTTATCGAGAACGGCCTTTTCGCGATCGGGGGCGTAGATGGGGCTCCCCTGCTGCTGCTTGATCTTGCCGACCTCAACGACGACGCGGGCGCGAGCATTGAGCAATTCGACGATCTGGGCGTCGATTTTGTCGATCTGCTTGCGCAGGTCATCGAGGGGGTCGGGATCGGACATGGGGATTTTGTAGCCGGTGGGGGTGCGAGCGTCAAAAAATGATGATTGGGGCTTGAGCCTGACTGACGAATCAGACAGCCCTAGCTGGGAATGGTGGCGGGCCTGCTGACGGGGGAGGCGACGAGGGTGGCGTGTATTTGGCCGCGGAATCCGAGGGGGCCGGGGTGCACGGAGATATTCACGACCTGGCCTGAGCGATAGACGGTGAGAACGCGAGGGTCTGGAATCGGCAATTTTTCCAGAGCCTGGAGTTGGGGCATGCTGGCGACATGATAGCCGTTGTAAGTGGAGATGACGTCGCCGAGCTGGAGGCCGGCGGCCATGGCGGCCGAGTCACGATCGACGCCGATCACCACGAGGTATGTCGTCATGGGGCGATGCTGGACATCGTAGTAGTGCGAGATCCACTGGTTGGCCGAGTCGTAGGTGTACTGAATCATCGAAAATCCGGATGTGTTGTTGATGGGGTTGCCGTCGGCATCGCAGGAGGTGATGGTGTCAAGGCGGCCGGCGGAATCGTAGGTGGATTTGACGCAAAAGGCGCCGAGATCCGCACGAGAAGCGGCGGGGGTTCCTGTGGCGCTGAAGAATCTGGCCTCGGTGGGCTGGCCTTTGTCATTGAGCACGTATCGAATGGCGAGGCCATCGGGATTGGTGGTGGGTAAATGGCGGCGCGTCGTGGGCGCAGTAGGCCGGGGAGTGTTGAGCATCCTAGCCATCGACTCATCGGACGCGGCTTGGGAGGTCAATCCCTTTGCTGTATAGGCCTGTCCACGGGCGGTGTAATAGCTGGGCTGGTTGGGATCGTGAGCGATGGCGGTGGTGAGATCACGAATGGCTTCGTCGATCTGGTTGAGGCGCAGTTCGGCGATGCCCAGGGACGCGAGCGCGGAGGCGTCATCGGGGGAGATGGCCAGGGCGGCCTGGGCATCGGCCATCTGTTTGTCGTACATTTTGGAGGCGTTGTAACACAGCGACCGATAGACGAGCGTCTGGACGTCGGGGTGAATTTTGATGGCTGTGTCGATGTCGGCCATTCCGGGGGCGCCCTGGCCTTGATCGATGAGCAGACGTCCCCGCATCTGGTAGCAGAGGGCATTGTTGGGGTTGAGGCGGATTCCCTCGGTGTAATCGCGAAGGGCTTTGTCAAACTCGCGGCGTTTTTCGTAGACCATGCCGCGGAGATAGTGCAGGAAGGATTCATTGGGATGGTTGCGGATGGCGGCGCTGGTGTCCTTGAGGGCGTCGGAGACGAGGCTTCGCTGAAGGTAGACCCAGCCGCGGATTCCCTGGACGGCATTGCGCGGGTCGCGGTCCAGAGCTTTAGCGGCGGCGTCGAGAGCGCCGTCCAGATCGGGTTTGGATTTGAAGGCGAGCACAGTGGCGCGGAGGGCGTAGCCGTCGGGGTATTGGGGACGCAGCGCGATTACTTTATCGGCGTCGGCCAGGGCGGAGTCGAGATCGTTGTCGGTGAGTTCGACGTAGCCGCGGGCCTGATAGGCGAAGCCGGCGTTGGGAGCGAGGCGGACGGCCTTTTCAGCCTCGGCGCGTCCTTCATCGATTTGCCCCAGGCCCGCTTTGGCGACGGCGCGGATGCCGTGCGGATACCACCAGTCGGGGGCGAGGAGGATCGCCTGCCCGCAGGCTTCCATGGAGTGGGACCAATCGCTTTCGTAGTTGTAGACCAGCGCTTCGGCCACCCAGGCCATGGGACTACGGGGGTCGATTTTTTTGGCGGAGTCAGCCTCGGTTTTAGCGGAGTCGAAATCCTCATCGATGGAAAACTGGATGGCCCGTCCGATGTGAGCCATGAGGCAATTGGAATCGAGCCGGAGGGCCTCGTTGAATTCGTTGGTTTCTTTTTCGGTTTGGCGCAGTTCGAGGAGCGCCAGACCGTAGGCCGCGTGGGCGGCAGCGGAGGACGGGTTGATCTCGATGGCCTTAGCGCCGTCGTCGGCGGCGCCGGCGAACTGGTCCTCCTGGGATTTCCAGGCTCGAGCGAAAGCGCGGCCGATATACGCGGGGCCGTTGCCTGGCTCGATGGCAATGGCTTTGGTGTATTCGTCGATGGCGCCGTCGAAATCGTAGCGGCCCAGGGCGGCGTCGCCTTTGGCCAGATGCCCTTGCGCGGGCGTGGGCAATGCGGGAGGCGGTGGAGAGATCTGAATCGCCAAAGGCGGGGCCGAGGCCATCTGGTCCGTTTTGGCCGGATTGCGGCCACCCAGCCAGACCAAGGTGACGGCCAGGCCCGCCACCAGCGGAAACGCCGCCCCCCCCCCTAG
>CAZCKE010000136.1:0-9316 GCA_964499005.1 uncultured Tepidisphaeraceae bacterium | reverse complement strand
TTTGTTTTTCCACGCTATTCATTATGCACTAAGCCACTTGGTCGTTATTTACGGTTGTGTGGCCGGCTGGGTGGTGGGATTCCCACGCTTGGCTTCCCAGTCGATGGGCATGAGGTCGCCGTCGCCGAATTTTACGTTTAGTTTTCCCTTGATCGTATCTCCGGTGAGTTTGCCATCGTAGTCCACGGAGATGGGGGTGTCATTGAACGTCCGCTCGACGGTGAACGTCACGTTTCCATCTTTGACCTTGGCATTTTTGATCGCGATTTTTTGTTGATCGAATCCATCAATGAAGGTGCCGGTCAGCTTGTCGCCATCGAGCTTGAGATCAAGGGCCATATCGATCGAGTCGCCGTTGGGGGGCTCAAACTTCCACTGCCAATGTCCGGTCGGATCGGCAACGGCAGGCGCTGGCGAATCGGCTCTGGCGATGCCGAGCCAGGCCAGCCCCATCATGACGATCCCCACCATTGCCGCCGCAAATGCCGATTTCCGCATAGAACCTCCGGGAAGGGAATCTGATTGTGCCGCCAGCTCTTTCCTCACCTTACCAGCAAGGATGGGCTCTGGCGAATCTTCCCGGCTCCAATCGATGGGCATTTGTCTGTAAGATGCGGATTATGAACCAGGAAACTTGGACTTCCGTCGATCGTTACATCACCGATGTGCTCGTCGGACCGGATTCCGCGCTGAACGCGGCGCAGGAAGCCAGCGACGACGCCAAGCTGCCGCCGATCAATGTCACGCCCAATCAAGGCAAGCTGCTGATGCTGCTGGCGCGGATGCTGGGAGCAAAGAACATTCTGGAGATCGGAACGCTCGGCGCGTACAGCACGATCTGGCTGGCGCGAGGACTGGCGAAAAATGGGCGGCTGATCACGCTCGAACTCGATCCGAAGCACGCGGAGGTGGCCCGCGCCAATATCGCCCGGGCAGGCTTGTCGGATACCGTGGAGCTTATCCTGGGACGAGCCATCGATACGCTGCCTCGGCTGGCGGCGAAAAAACGAGGGCCGTTTGATCTGATCTTCATCGACGCGGACAAGCCGAGCAATCCCGATTATTTCGCGTGGGCGATGAAGCTTTCGCGGCCGGGGAGCTTGATCATCGTTGACAATGTCGTGCGAAGCGGCGCAATTGTTGATGCGGGCAGTAAGGACGCGTCAGTTCAAGGTGTTCGCCGCCTCAACGAACTGATCGCGGCTGAAAAACGCGTGACGGCCACGGCCATTCAAACGGTCGGCAGCAAAGGATATGACGGACTCGCGTTTGTGCTCGTGCACGGATGACGCCAAGGGCCTTGATTTACATTTCCGTATCGGGCTTGTTAGCATCTAAAACGACATGAGAAAGTGGATTCTACCGGCTTTGCTGACCTGCCCGGTTGCACTGTTCGCCATCGTCTCCTGTTCGACTTCCCACCCCTCCGCAATACCCGCGCCCCTGTGGGCGCGCCAGCAAGTTCCGGCGTGGACTGCGCAGGATCTGGATTTTTTCCTCCACGGCTCGATGAGCACGGAGATTGTCCCTGAAAATGTGCTGTCCGCGTTTATCGCGATCTACCCGGATTTATTTCCGTCGCCCGATCTGTCGAATCTGGGCCTGGTCCCGGACCCCGCTTTCGGCTGGCCTGTCGGATTCAGCCGCGGGACACCGGAGCATCTGGGCAGCGCCAGTTCCGTGGGGATTAATTGCGCGGCGTGCCACTTCGCGGAGGTTCAATCCACCTCGAGTCATGCCACGGTGCGCGTCATTGGAACGACGAGCCACTTCGACGCCGAGGCGTTTTTTAACGCGGTGATCGGCGCGACGTTTCGCACCAACACAACCCCCGCCATGAAGCGGTTTCTCGGCGTATATCTGGATCAATCCGATCCGGAACCCAATCTTCTCAAGCGGGCCAACCGGCAGGAAGAATTTGAGGCTGTCTGGAAAAGCCAATTCACGCGGATCAACGGCGCGATCGCCTCCGATACGCTGGGCGAACAAGGGGTCGATTTCGATGGATATAACGAAATCCCGCCCCAGAGCCTTCGATTGACGGGCAAGCTTCTCGATAAGGGGGTCGATCTGGCCTCGATCTCGATCGCGATGCTCAAGTTGTTTCACAATATGCGGATGGCGCTGCACGTTCCCGACCAGCCGCCGACGCAGGTTCCGCCGGCTTCGGGGCCTGGGCGTAACGATGCGTTCGGTCTACTTTCATTAGAGCTTTTTGGCGTGCCTCAGCCTTATGCCCCGGTCAAGTTTGGCCTTGTCTGGAACGTGAGCCATCGGCAGTGGGTGCATTGGGATGGAAATACCCGCTCGCCGTTGGCGCGAAATCTGTTGGCGGCGCTCGGGCTGGGCGCTCCGTTGATCGGACATCGCGCGGAATTGGATTTTGCGCTGATTCAGCGCCAGACCAATCTTTCCGAACAGATCGCCCCGCCGAGATACCCCTTTGCCATGGACGCATCGGCCGCACAGCGTGGAGCGGCGCTGTATCAGGCTTCATGCCTATCCTGTCATGGCAACTCGCAAGACAGCGCGCTTTATGCTCCGGACGAAATCGGGACCGATCCCACGAGAGCGCGCGCGTTTACGCAGGCCCAGGCGGATCGTTTCAATGGTTTCCTGTCGATTCTGGAAACCCCTGGATACCACCCCCCCGCCGAGCCGGGCCTCCGCAGCACGCAGGAATATCTGGCTCCCAATCTAGCGGGGGTTTGGGCTCGGTCGCCTTATCTGCACAATGGCTCTGTCCGGACGATGCAAGAGTTGCTTTCGCCGGCTTCACGCCGAGCCGTGATTTTCCGCCGCGGCTCACGCGCGTACGACGAGGCGGAAATGGGCTATACCGACGACGGCCCCTACGAATTCAACACGCAGGCCCCCGGAAACTCCAATTCGGGCCACGAATACGGCACAAGCCTGTCCCCTGCCCAAAGGCACGACTTGATCGAATACCTCAAATCTTTATAAAAACGCCGGTTGGCCCAAAACGCGCCCCTATTTTCCCATCTTAAAGCCCTGCGGGTTATCCGGACGACCCGGCGGCCTGTGACCGATAACAATGCCTCTGCTGGGGTGTTTCCCACCAAAACCAGGCTGGACGCATGCCTGATCGAATTCGATCTCCCCTTCTTGGAGGATTTGAGCAATGAACATGCGAACCAGCCAGAAGATCGCGCGAACGACCAAGACCCCTGCCAAGGCGTTGACCGCCCGGCAGGCCCGCAATCTTGCGGATTTGAAGAACGCCTGCATCGTTGAGACTTTGGAAGGCCGTACGCTGATGACCGGTACGGTGCTTGCGGCCCCGTCGATTCTGGCGGCTTCTGCCGGCAACCCCACGACTGTGCTGCTCAACTGGCATAATAACGCCGGGACCGCGACTTGCTATAACGTCCTGCGTTCCACGGATGGCGTGCACGACACGCAGCTTGCAAAAGGGAATTCCGGCAAGGCGACGACTTATACCGACAACACCGCTGTTTCGGGCCATGCATACAAATATGAGGTTCAAGCCTTCACCGGCACGACTACCTCCGTGGTCTCCAATAGCGCGGCCGCCACCACGCCGCTGGTGGCGGCTTCAGGGCTAACCGCTTCCGCGAGCGGTCCGACGACCGTCCTGCTCCACTGGACCGACAACGACGCCTCCGCGACGGGATACAACATTTTCCGCGCGACCGATGGCGTCCACTTCACGCTGATCTCGAAAGTGACCAACGCTCATGCGAACAGCTACACCGATACGACGGCTGCTTCGGGGCGTGCGAATCAATATCAGGTTCAGGCGTTTGACGCGGCGACCACGGCGGCGGTTTCCAACACTGCCAGCGCGATTACGCCACTGGTGGCGCCCGCTTCGCTGACCGTGACACTTTCCAAGATCTCGGTCATTCTGAATTGGACCGACAAAGATACGACCGCCACCGGCTATTACGTCCTGCGCTCCACGGACAACGTCCATTTCACGCAGATCGCGCAGATCAACTCCGGTACAGCCAAGACCTACACCGACGCGAGCACCGGATATGGCACGACGTATTACTATCAGGTCAAAGCGTTCAATACCGTTTCGACCTCCGCGGCATCCAACACTGCGAACATCAAGACCCCGGCCGCGGGCGTTTCGATTGCGACTCGATTCGGCAATGAGCTGATCGTCACGGCTGCCGGTGTTGCCGATTCGATCCTCATTTCCCAGAGCGGCTCGAATTTCTCGATCACAGAGGACGGGCAGACGGTCGTTGACGCGGTCACGGCGGCCGGGCTCTTCATCTACACGCGCGGCGGAGCGGATTCGATCACGATCGATTCATCGGTCGTCGCCAATATCACCGTCGAAACGATCGATAATGCCGTCACGACGATCACCAGCGCCGCCAGCCAGTTGAACGCCTGGATCGACTCCACGGACGTCTTCTCCGGCGGCGGATTGGTCCATCGCGTGGCGAGCTTTGCCGGCGGCGTGAGCAAGGCCATCGGCGCGGCCCTGGCCAATCCGAAAGATTCCGGCGCGACCTTTACGGACAACGCTTCGCTCTTTGGCACCGGCCCCATTGCGGGCGACATCAATCAGGGTGAGGTTGGCGACTGCTACTTCCTGTCTTCCCTGGCGGCGTTCGCCGGCGAGAATCCGCAGGTCCTGACGCACTCTGCCGTGGATATGGGAGACGGAACGTGCGTCGTGCAGTTCATGAAGGGCAATACGCCGACGTTCGTTCGCGTCTCCGAGGTCTTTGCCAAGGGTCCATTTAACGGCTTCATGTTCGCCCACCCCGGCACTGACGGCGACATCTGGGCCCCCGTCTTTGAGAAGGCGTTTGCGTATTTCCGCACGGGCGCGAACACGTTCGCTTCCATCAACTCCGGCTGGATGGGCGAGGTCTATAGCGACTTTGGCGTGAACTCCACCAACTTCTTCCCGAACAACTATACGGAGACCGCCTTCTACAACATGCTCAACAATGAACTGAGCAACGGCAAGGCTGTCACCCTCGGCACCTATAGCTCTCCGCCCAATCTGGTCGGCGGACATGCCTATACCCTGGTCAGCGTCTACCAGGACGGCAACGGCGTCACCCACTACGTCGTTCGCAACCCCTGGGGCGTTGCCGGCGATTCCGTGGAAAACGCCCAGGGTTATGCGACCCTGACCTTTGCCCAGATGGTCGCCAACTTCGCGGATGGATGTGCGGCGGCCTAACAGACTGAGGCTTATGTGTAGCACCGACAACGCCCTGGGATTCCTCCCAGGGCGTTGTTTTTGGGGCCTTCTGAGTCCTCCCGCGAATTCCTGTCACCTTTTTAACCCTGCGGTTGTTCTAATATGAACAGACAGGGCGCACCATGAACGAGCTTTTACGCGAATTTGTCCGAACCCGCTCACCGGATGCTTTTGACCGGCTGATCGCCGGGCATGTGGACGCGATTTATTCGCAGTGCATGCGCCAACTGCGCGATGCCGCGTTGGCCGAAGAAGTGACCCAATCGGTCTTGGTCACGCTGGTTCAAAAGGCCGGGAAAATCCCCGAAAGGTCCGTTCTGGAAGGATGGCTGTTCGTCACCACGCGCTATTGCTGCGCCAACGCGTTACGGGCCGCCACCCGTCGACGCAGCGCTGAAGAGAGGGCCGCACGCATGCGTCACGAAGCCATTGGCGAATCCCAGTCCGACAACGATCTCAGTTCTCAGGCCGAACCGATGCTGGACGATGCCATTGCTGGCCTAGGCCAGTGTGATCGCAATGCTGTTCTGCTACGATTTTTTCAAGGACAATCCCTGCGCGAAGTCGGCCAAGCCATGGGCATCTCCGAGGATGCCGCCAAGCAGCGCGTGGGACGCGCCGTCGAAAAGCTGCGGAATTATTTCGCCCGGCATGGCCTGAATGTCCCTTCCGCAACCGTCGTCGCCTGGCTGGGCGCCGCCGTGAAACCCGTCGCGCCCCATGTTGCCCAGGCCGCCATTGCCGCCGCCATCGCCAGGTCGGCAGCATCTAAAGCGCTTTATGCGTGGCCTTGGACGAAAGTGGCCGCTAGCCTTCTCGTCGTCGGGGCGCTCACCACCGCCGCTGTCGTTACGACGCATGGCTCAACTGCAAATTCTCAAACGGCGCTCACGCCGACACCAGCGATGACGATCCCCCTCGCTCTCGACGCCGTGCCACCTCCAGCAACCCAGGCTCTCGACTCACAAACTCCCTCCGACCAACAAACCCCATTCGATACCCTTGGCAAGCTCTGCGCCTCCATCGAAGCGGGAGACCGATCCGCGATCAGCGAATGCCTCTGCGACGACGGCACCAGTCCCGCTGATGCGGCCCTGGCTCGCATCGGTTTTGATCTCGAAGCCAGCGTCTTCCATCTCGACCAAGCCTGGCGCTCAAAATTCGGCGGCCCCGTTGCCGTCCGCGGCGTCGGCTTCGCCATGGTCCCCTCGGGCTTGACCATCGATTCCTTTCTCCATGAACTCCTGAAACTTTCCCCTGCTCCCCAGACCACGATCGACGGCGATTTCGCCCAGATGCGCGTCCCGCTCCCGCCGGATATGTTCGCCGGTACCGGAGAAAATCGAATCGCCGCTTTTGGCCGCTGGTCCGGCGCGATGATTGTCTTCAAGCATGTCGATAATCGCTGGAAGCTCGATACCGATCGCACGTTCAACTTTTACGTCGAAATCTCGCGTCAACCCGGCAACAAACGAGATTCGATCCTCATCGAACAGCAAATCTGCAGCGAAATGAGCCGCGGCCTCGACGGCATCGCTCAATCCATCCAGCAGGGTTCCATCTCTACCAAAGAACAGGCGTCCGACGCCGTCCTTTCCACCTGCCGGCGCAGCGACCTGAACGCCAACGCCAATGGCGACAATTGGTTCGTGCTTCCCGTCATTGGCGGAACGCCAGGCGGTAATTAACCCCACTCGCACCGCGACAATTTGCCAAACTCCTCAGTTTGCCAACGCCCGCCGATTCCCTACTATTTAGGGGATGATTCTGGAACGCGACAAGGTGATGGCCGCTCTCCGAACCGTGCAGGACCCGGAGCTCTTCAAGGACATTGTCACCCTCAACATGGTCAAAGACGTCCGCCTCGACGGCTCTTCGGTCTTTGTCACGGTTGAACTCACCACTCCGGCCTGCCCACTGAAAGACCGAATCGAAAAAGATGTGAGTGATGCCCTCCGCGCCATCGGCGCCGAGCAGGTGCACGTCGAGTTCACCGCCAACACCCGCAGCGCCCCCGGCCCCCGCAAAGACGCTCTTCCCCAGGTCAAAAACATCGTCGCGGTCGGAGCCGGCAAGGGCGGCGTCGGAAAATCCACCGTTGCCGTCAATCTCGCCATCGGACTCCAACGCGCCGGGGCCAAGGTCGGCTTGATGGACGGCGACATTTATGGCCCCTCCCTGCCGACGATGCTGGGCATCAAGGGTGTCACTCCTGTCGTTCGTGGGTCGCGAATCTTGCCGCATTTTGTTCATGGGATTTACGCGGTGACGATCGGATCGCTGGTGGAGCAGGAAAAGCCGCTGATCTGGCGCGGGCCGATGGCCCACGGCGCGTTTCGACAATTGCTGCTGGATAATACGGAGTGGCCGGAGTTGGATTACATGATCGTCGATCTGCCGCCGGGAACGGGGGATGTGCCGCTGACGCTCTGCCAACTCCTGCCGTTGAGCGGCGCCGTGGTGGTCGCCACGCCGCAGCAGGTTGC
This sequence comes from uncultured Tepidisphaeraceae bacterium, assembly GCA_964499005.1. GTDB lineage: Bacteria > Planctomycetota > Phycisphaerae > Tepidisphaerales > Tepidisphaeraceae > CAZCKE01. The sequence continues at coordinate 1,612 of CAZCKE010000136.1, read as the reverse complement.
TTTGGACGATGCCATTCGCGCGATACGAATGTTCCAGCAGCTCAATACATCCGTGCTGGGCATTGTGGAGAATATGAGCTACTTCGTCGCGCCGGATGGGACTGAATATGATTTGAACGGGCGGGGCGGCGCGGAACGAGCGGCCCAGAGGCTTGGCTTGCCGTTCCTCGGAGCGGTCCCGATGTTCACGGAGCTGCGCGTCAACAGCGATGCCGGTACACCGACAAAGAATTTTGAAGGATCGCCAAAACTCACTGAGGCACTGACCCACGTGGCGCAAAATCTGGCCGGGCAGGTCAGCGTGCACAATCTTCGAAGCGGCCCGCCGGAATTGAACATCACTTAGAATTGGTCCTTGGTCATTTGTCCTTTGTCATTGGTTTTGGGTTGCGGATTGTTTCCAACCTGACGTAGTTGCCTGATCTCTTTGCCGGTCAGGGGGCGAAATTGGCCGGGGGCCAGGCCTTGGAGCGTCAGGGGGCCCATCGAGACGCGTGTCAGGTCGCGCACCTTGTGGCCCGTCGCGGCGAGCATGCGGCGGACTTCACGATTGCGGCGGTCCCGGACCGTAATTTCAAACACCGTCGCCGATCGCGAGCGGCTGATGATCTTGACGCGGCTGCGGCCGGTTTTGAAGCCGCCGCCCTGCTTGTCGGGGAGCCAGATTCCGGATTGCAATTTCTGGAGCATCAACGCTTCGACATATCCATCGACGGTCGCCCGATAGGTTTTGGGAACGCCGTAGCGCGGGTGCGTCAGCTTATTGGTCAATTCACCGTCGTTGGTGAGCAGAAGCAATCCTTTGGATTCCGCGTCGAGCCGTCCGACGGTATAAACGCGTCCGGGCAAGTTGGGCGGTAAAAGGTCGATCGCCCGTACCTGCTCACCTTGCGCGACGTTGGTGCTGTATACCCCTTTGGGCTTGTTCATCAGGATGTACATTTTTGGCCGACCGCGCTCTTCGCTAAGCTTGATTAGCTCGCCGTCCAGCGCGATTCGATCGACGCCCGGCTCGACCATGATCGGCAAATCCACCACGATCTGTCCGTTTACCGAAACCCGGCCCTGGCGAATCATCTCTTCGACATGCCGCCGCGAGGCGACACCGGCACTGGCCAGGACTTTTTGAATGCGCTGCGGCATCGGGGAATACTTCCGTGATATTAGACCGGAAACGTCACTTCAATCCACGAAAAGTCGGACTTGGCCTGGGCAATCGGATGGCGCATACCCGGCGGCAAAAGCACGGTCTCGCCTCGGACAATGCTGGTCGGCGTGTAGGCTTCTACGTTGAATTCGACTTCTCCCTCCAGAACAATCCAGATCACCGGCTGGTCCTTCGATACGGGCCGCTTGCTGCCTTTGCGCATTTTGCGCGGCTCCATTTTGAAAAATTCGCTGGTGACGGCGCCGGTCGCGTGTGGCTATTGAACAACACCGTCGAAATTGAGGCACTCGAGCGCCTGCTCGACGTGCAATTTGCGCGGCTTCCTGGTGGACGTTTCAATCCGATTGAAATCAACGCCTCGACATGTAGCTTCGATGGGGGTTTGCACTTCAGCCGCAACAATCGCCGCCCCCACGGCGGGGATCGCACTGCCGGCAAGTTGGA
>CAZCKE010000135.1:6592-9336 GCA_964499005.1 uncultured Tepidisphaeraceae bacterium | reverse complement strand
GCCCAGACGAGGCGGACTTCCATTCCGATGAGCCGGCTGATTTCAATGGCGGGCAAATCGCAATGTTTTGGCACAGCGGCCAGCAAGCCGGGCCCACTTAGCTTGATTGGTATCATGTTAAACGCCGTGGCCACCTCCTGGGCAACCTGGCTGAGGGCTCGTTCTTCGATGCCAATGGCATCCAGATCGATGCAGGGCACACGGCCGGCCAAATGCTCAAACCACTTGGGCCGGGACCCCTGACTGACGTCAACCCCCCATAGGGCGGCCACGCAGCCGAATTCGTAGCTGAGCCGGCTGTTCGCCGGGGGCGGGGCCGCTTGTGGGCTGATCCGCACCGTTTGCACGATAGGCTTGGCGTTTCGAATCTGGGCCATAACTCCCTCCGCATGGACGCGTGACTTGCGCCAGAACGAACGCTACGATTCAAACGCTCAACCGGCAAAATTTAACAGCCGATTTTCTGCGAGCGTCCGATAACTGATGCGCCTCGTGAGCTACAACATTCTGGATGGGGGCGAGGGGCGGGCCGACCCCCTGGCGGAAGTGATCGAGGCCCAATCGCCTGACATTGTTGCCCTGGTGGAAGCGGACAACGCGGATGTGGTGGATCGTATTGCCGGGCGGCTCAAAATGGACGTCATTCGAGTGGAGGGGCGAAAGCACGGGGTGGCCATCCTGACCCGCTGGGCTCTACGCGATTCGATCAATCATGGACTGATGCATGATGAATTTGAGGACAGCGTTCTGGAGGCAACCATCGCCGAGCCGGGCGGAAGGACGTGGACGATCGCAGCGGTGCATCTGCACCCGCGCGCGGCCGAGGCGGATGAAAAACGGCGCGAGAAGGAGATCGAGGCGCTGCTGCACATTTTTGCGGATCGGCGAGCTGAAGGACGCCCGCACCTGCTGGCGGGCGATTTCAATGCCAACTCCCCCATTCAGAAAATTGATCCCGATCAATGCAAGCCTCGAACGCGGGAGGAGATCAAGGCCAATGGAGGCGTCCTGCCGCGCCGCGCCGTGGCGCGATTGCTCTTGGCGGGGTATGTGGACACGCTCGCGGCCGTGCGCGGCGATGAAGCGGCAACGACCGGATCGTTCACGACGCTGCATCCGGGACAACGCGTGGATTACATTTTCGCCCACGGCATCCCCGCCGATCGGTTGGTGGAGGCGCGCGTCGAGCAGGATCGGCTGGCCCGTTACGCCAGCGATCATTTTCCCATTGTCCTTCAAGTGAATTGATCAAGATGGCTAAACAGGTTGCCTGGCGAACCATCACGGACGTGGCCAAGCGGAGATCGCTGGCCATGGAGCTTGCGGCGCGCCTGGGGCGCGGCCGGGGACAGATGCGCTGGCTCGACCAGCTCAACCCGCCGCCGCCGTCGCCGCTGACGCCTGAGCTGAGCGCTTGGGAGAGTCGCTCGCTATCGGCCGTCTGGGTCGGGCACGCGACGGTGCTGCTGCGCATCGATGGGATGACGATTCTGACTGACCCGGTGCTGGCCAATCGCGTCGGGCCGGGTCATGTGTGAGCCAGCTTGGAATCCGCGTCATTTGCCTCCGCTGGATCTGATCCGGAATTCCCACGCTCATTTCGATCATCTGGATCCCCAGACGCTCTGCCAACTTTCAACAAAGACGCCGGTCGTGACGGCGCATCATACGACGCACCTGATCCGCGACCTGGGGTTTCGAAAGATCACCGAGCTGCGCTGGGGCGAACAAACCGGCGTGGGGCCACTGAAAATCACCGCGCGGCAAGTGGAGCACTGGGGAGCGCGAACGTTCACCGACAAGCATCGCGGGTTTAACGCTTATCTGATCGAATCGGCCCGCCATCGCGTGCTTTTTGGCGGCGATACGGCCTACCAGGAGTACTTCAAGGAGATCGGCAAAGTCGATCTGGCGATCATCGGTATCGGCGCCTATGACCCGTATATCCGGGCCCATGCCAATCCCGAGCAGGCGTGGGAGATGGCTGCCGGGCACGTCGGCGCGGAAGCTGTGGTGCCGATGCACCATAGCACGTTTCAATTGAGCCATGAGCCGGCGCATGAGCCGCTGGAGCGGATTCTCACCGCGGCGGGCAGGCAAGCGAATCGCATCGCCATCCGGCAAATCGGCGGGCAATGGGTATGCGGAAACTGAATTTTCCCGCCGGCGTCGTTCGCTCGTTTTATTGTGCGATTTGCGGCATTGGCCATTTACTGCGGACGCAGCGAAATGCGCGGATCGAGATTTTGATCGGGGCGATCGTTTGCCGATTGGCTGGATGGCTGGGGATCACACGCCTGGAATGGGCGGTTCTCCTCTTGACCATCGGCCTGGTTCTGGCCGTCGAGGGGCTGAATACCGCCATTGAGAATGTGGTCGATTTGGCCTCGCCCGAAGTTCATCCACTGGCCAAAGCGGCCAAAGATATCGGGGCTGGCGCCGTGCTGATCACGGCAGTCGCATCGGTGGCCGTCGGATTGGTGATTTTGGGGCCCCCGTTGTGGCATCGCCTGGTCCGGCATTAATAAATCCCGCCAATCTAACGTGAGTGCAACTTTCGGGTCTATAATCTTCATAGATGACATAGACGGGAGGAACTCATGAAAGTCCTTACAGTTCTTAGCACGGTATTGCTTACGGGCGCATTGGCGCTGGCAGATCAACCGACCACCAATCCGGCGCCGGCGGTGGGCCTGGTGGCTCCCTTCCAGCAGGTCGGAGACGGCCATGCCTGGGTAGGACAC
>CAZCKE010000135.1:0-6582 GCA_964499005.1 uncultured Tepidisphaeraceae bacterium | reverse complement strand
ACAAGCTCTTCAGGAAGACCTTCTGGCGACCGTTAACCGAAGCGGTATGGAGGCCCGGACGCTCGATAGGCCCCTGCCCGGCTCGGATGTGCAGGCCGCGGCCCAAACAGCTCGTAATGCCGGCGCCGCCTTCGCGATCTCCGGAACGTATCAAATTAACGGCGATCAAATCCGCGTAAACGCACAGTTGACGGATGCGGCTTCGGCCCATGCGGTCGGAACGCTCCAGGCAACCGGCGACGTTCGCGATTTGTTTAAAATCGAAGATTCCCTTGCATCGCAGTTGCAGGGCATTCTCCAGCCGACGCCGCAGTCGGCCCAGACAATCCAAACGCCCAGCACAAGTCAATTACCGCAAGTGACGTATGGGCCGCAGCAGTCGACGACCTACACGTACACGCCGAGCTACACCTATACGAATGATCAGCCGCAGCAAACATACGCCGTGACGCCGACGCAGCCGACGTATGAAACTCCAACTTATGAAACTCCGACCTACTACTACCCGAACTATACTTACACGTACTCTTCACCGACGTATTGCTATCCCCATAGCTATTCCTACCCGTATTTCTTTGGCGGAATCATCATCAGCAATGGACATTTCCGTGGTGGATTTCACGATGGATTCCATGGCGGATTTCGTGATGGGTTCCACGGTGGTTTCCACGGAGGCATGAACGGCGGCGGCATGATGCATGGCGGCCATCGTTAATGAATGAAACTCTGTCTTCTCAAGCCCGCGGCACGAAATGCCGCGGGCTTTTTATTGCGCGATGGATTTTCATCGCGCTTCCCGCGGCGGCGTCGGAGCAAATCCATGGCGCACGGTGTTCTCGGTGATGCAGCGGGGAAGCATGAAATGGCGGAGATAATCGGGGCCGCCCGCCTGGGTTCCGCCGCCGGAGAGCTTGAATCCACCGAAGGGTTGGCGGCCGACCAGGGCTCCGGTGATCCTGCGGTTGATATAGAGATTTCCGACGCGGAATTCGCGGCGGCAGCGGTCGATGTTGGCCGGGCTGCGCGAATAGACGCCGCCGGTGAGGGCGTAGCGGACTCCATTGGCGATCGACAGGGCCTGGTCCAGATCGTTCGCTTTCATCACGGACAGGACGGGGCCGAAAATTTCCTCCTGGGCCAGCGCGCTCCGGGGATCGACGTTGGAAAAGATCGCGGGAGGGACAAAAAATCCTTCGTCGGTTAAGGGGCCGCAGTCACCGATCCATGCCAGCCGGGCTTCTTGTTTGCCGCGTTGCACGGCCGCCGTGATGCGCGACACGGCATCGGGATCGATCACCGGCCCGATCCGGCAGGCAGGGTCTTCGGCGGGCGCGATCTTCAAGCTGGCGGTTGCTTCGATGAGCCGGGCGAGAAATGCGTCGTGAATTTCCGCGAGCACGACCACGCGCGAGCAGGCCGAGCATTTCTGCCCGGAATATCCGAACGCGCTGGCGGCGACTCCGGCGACGGCATCGTCCAGATCGGCGTCCTGATCGACGATGATTGCGTTCTTGCCCCCCATCTCGACGATGACGCGCTTCAGATGGTCCTGGTCGTCGCGCGTTTTAGCCGCGGAGGCGTTGATTCCCAAACCGACAGCGCGGGAGCCGGTGAAGGCGATCAGGGCGACTTCGGGATGTTCCACGAGGATCGGGCCGATCTCTTCGCCGATTCCCGGCAGATAGTTGACGACGCCGGGCGGCGCGCCGGCTTCCTCGAACGCCTTGGCCAGTTCCCAGGCGATCAATGGAGACTGCTCGGCAGGCTTGAGGATGACGGGATTTCCAGCGACGACGGCAGCCGTCGCCATGCCGCACAGGATCGCCAGGGGAAAATTCCAAGGCGCGATCACGACCGCGACGCCGCGCGGCTCATAGAGCCAGGCGTTGGTTTCACCGGGAATGTCTTTGCCCTGCGGCCGGGCGAGGGTGCGCATCTGCCAGGCGTAGTAGCGGCAGAAATCAATCGCCTCGGCGATATCGTTGTCAGCCTCCCGCCAGGGTTTGGCGCATTCCAGAACTTCCAGGGCGGCCAGGGCAAATCGTTTGCGGTGCAGGACATCCGCGACACGATCCAGCAGTGCCGCGCGATCGTCGGGGGAGGTATTTCGCCAGGATTCAAATGCCCGCCCGGCCATTGTAATTGCTGCATTGGCCTCCTGAGGACCGGCGCTTGCGACCCGGCCGACGATTTGCGATTTGTGAGAGGGGTTCACGGACTCGATCCAGTGGCTGGTGAAGATGGTTTCGCCGCCGATGATCAGAGGATGTTCGCGTTTTTTCTCGGCAGCCTGGGCCAGAGCGTCGGCCATTGCCTGCCGCGAAGGTTCGAGGGAGAAATCCGTCGGCGGCTCATTGTCGTATTCGGCTGTTTTCCCGGCTGGAGCCGTCGAACGTATTTTCATCACGGGGTTCATGAGCAATTGCTCCTGGGGCACGTGCTCGATAAAGCCGGCCCGCAAAAACGATTCGTTCGAGGTGTTTTCCAGCAAACGCCGCACCAGGTAGGCCATGCCGGGCAGCAGCTTGCCCATGGGGGCGTAGACACGGACGCGGCGGCCCATAAGGACCAGCGCCGATTTAATTTCTTCGGCCATGCCATACAGCATTTGAAATTCGATATCGCGCGAATTCAACCCGGCCCGCTCGGCCTGCGCCATCGCGGCGGCGATGCTGCGAATATTGTGGCTGGCGATGGCCGGGCGCAACCACTGATGATTTTCGATCAGGAAGTGAGAGCATGATTCGAAGTTGGCATCGGTCGCGGCTTTGTCGAGAAATACCGGTTCCGGCCAGCCGTTTTGCGCGGCGACAATCATTTCCGAATCCCAATAGGCCCCTTTGACCAGCCGAACCCAGACGCTGGTCCCCCGTTGCCGTGCCCAATCGGCCAGGTCGGCCAAGTCCGCCGCCGCGGCACGCAGGTATGCCTGAATGGCAATGCCGACGTCAGGCCAATCGCGGAACTCCGGTTCAGACAGGATCGTCTTGAAAATCCGGATCGTGAGCGATTTGAAAGAGGATTGCTCCATATCGAGATTGACGAATACGCCCTGTTGCCGTGCCGCGCGCAGGATGGGGCGCAAACGATCGAGCACCGCCGCCGTCGTGCCTTGCGGATCGATGGGATCGAACTGGCTGTAAAGCGACGATAGCTTGAGCGAGAGATTGACGCGGGGAATCGGCCCATGCGAATCACGATCGATCAGATCGACCGGCGGCATTGCCGCGACTCGGCTGGGCAGGCTGCTCAACAGCTCCAGATATTGCCGCTGATATTGCTCGGCTTCGGCCTCGGAGACGACCGCTTCGCCCAACAGGTCGATGGTGAAACCTAACCGGCGTCGGCGCAAGTCGGCAATCGCCTTGTGGGCCTCGGAAAGATCGCCCGCCGCGATGAAGCGCCGCCCCATCCGTCGGGCGTTGAAATTAGCCGCGGCCGCGATCGCCGATTCCAATGACTTTTGATGCACTGCCCAGTCGAGGATCTCGCCCAAAACGGGTTTCAAATATGGCGATGCCAGCGCCAGATACTCCCTGACCGAGCGGGCAACCGCTTGAGGCGATCGCAGCGCCGGCAGCGCATCGACAAAGCGAAAAAGCTGTGATTTAACCCCTTCATCCCGCATCGTGAGATTAAATAGCGCGTCATCCGCCCGCCGAATCGGTCCCCGAAAAGACGACCGCTCGACCCGCGTGAATATCTCGCGGCCGATGGCCAGGATGCGTGCGTCAAGCTCGGATGCGTCCATGTCAATCCGCACAGCGTCAATCCGCAGAGCGCGCGGTCCTCTATTCCATTATTCGACCGCCGGATCGGAGAATAAACATTAAAAGGCCAACGCGAAAGCGGGAGGGCAATCAACTGGGGGCGAAGATCGTCTCGTGAGGCCGGGGTGGAGTGGAGAATCCCTTGAGCCACAGCCGCAAGCGATCCAGATAAAGGTAAATCACCGGCGTCGTGTAGAGCGTGAGCAATTGGCTGAAGAGCAACCCACCGACGATCGCAATTCCCAACGGCCGGCGCAATTCCGCCCCATTGCCGTGCCCCAAGGCCAGCGGCAGGCCGCCGAACATCGCCGCCAGGGTGGTCATCATGATCGGGCGGAACCGCAGCAAACATGCCTGGAAGATCGCTTCCTTGGGTGGGATATTTTCACGCCGCTCGGCGTCGATCGCGAAATCGACCATCATGATCGCGTTTTTCTTCACGATCCCGATCAGCAGGATGATCCCGATCAGGCCGACCATGTCCAATTGCTGATGGCACAGCAGCAGCGCCAGCAAAGCGCCCACGCCCGCCGACGGCAGCGTCGAGAGGATCGTGATCGGATGGATCAGGCTCTCGTAAAGCATTCCCAGCACGATGTAAACCGCGACGATCGCCGCGATGATCAACAGGATCTGCGTGCTCTGGGTTTGCTGATAAACCTTGGCGGTTCCTTCAAAGCTGCCATGAACAGTCGGCGGCATGCCAATCTCTTTTTCCGCCTGGCTGATTATTTTCACCGCGTCGCTGAGGGACATGCCGATCTTTAAATTGAACGACAGGGTAATTGCCGGGAATTGCCCCTGGTGATCGACTTCCAGTGGTGTCACGCCGGGCCCATAACTGCAAAACGCGCTCAGTGGAACCTGCGTCCCATTGGCGGCGGGAACATAGATGTATTTCAATCCCTCGGCGTTCTGCCAGAATTGCGGCTGCACCTCCATCACGACGTGGTACTGATTGAGCTGGTTGTACATCGTGGAGACCTGCCGCTGGCCAAAGGCGTCGTACAAGACGTTGTCGATCATCTGGGGCGTGACGCCCAGCCTCGCCGCCGTGTCGCGATTAATGATCAGATTCGTGGCCAAGCCGCCGTTTTGAAGATCGGTGTTGACATCGGTGAGCCCGGGCACATCCCGGAGCTTATTTTTCAGAGTCTCGGACCATTTTGTCAGTTCGGGGATGCTGTCGCTCTGAAGAGTGTATTGATAGGTCGCCAGACTGGATCGCCCACCGGCTCGGACGTCCTGGAAGGGGTTGAGAAATAGCTGAGCGCCCGGAATACCGGCCAGCTTTCTTCGAAGGCGCGCGATGACCTGCTGGGCGGTCTCGGTTCGCACGCCGATGGGCTTGAGCGTGACGAACATGAACCCGCTGTTGCTCGAATTGGCAAAAGCGACTTCCGTCTGGATCGCCGCATCGTTTTCAACGGCCTTGCTGAAAAGGGTCATCGTTTTGGCCATGGACTGGAAACTGGTGTCCTGATCGGCCCGGACTCGCCCCCCGATTCGGCCGGTATCCTGATCGGGGAAAAAACCGGTGGGCATTTTGACATAAAGGAAAATCGTGAGCCCGATCGTGCCCAGCGTAACCAGGAGCATCGCGAATGGATGCCGCAGCACCGTCGCCAGCGACAGTTCATATCCCCGCAGCGCGGCATTGAACCCCTTCTCGCTGGCTTGATAAATCCGCCCGTGTTTCTGGTCCGCTCGATGGCGCAAGAACAGCGCGCAGAGCATCGGCGTGGTCGTCAGCGAGATCACCAGGGACACGCCGATCGCCACGGAGAGCGTCACCGCAAACTCGCGGAACAATCGCCCGACGTATCCGGCCATGAGCAGAATGGGAATGAACACCGCCACCAGCGACGTGCTCATCGAGACGACGGTGAATCCAATTTCCTTGGCTCCCACCAGCGACGCTTGCATCGGAGAAAGGCCGTGCTCGATGTGGCGCGTGATGTTCTCGATCACGACGATCGCGTCATCGACGACAAACCCGGTCGCGATGGTCAGGGCCATCAACGACAGGTTGTCGATGCTGTACCCCGCCAGCCACATCACGCCACACGTGCCCACCAGCGAGACCGGCACCGCGACGCTGGGAATCATCGTGCTGCGCACGTCCCGCAGAAACAGAAACACGACCAGCACCACCAGCGTCACCGAAATCAGCAGCGTCATCTGTGTATCATGAACCGACGCACGGATGGTTGTGGTCCGATCCATGGCTTTTTCCAGCTCCATTCCCGCCGGAATGTCCGCCTGAAGCTGCGGCATCATGCCCAAAACCAGATCGACGGTATCAATGATGTTCGCGTTGGGTTGGCGGGAGATGACCAGCAGAATCGCCGGCTTGTCGTGCGCCATGCCGAGATTGCGGATGTTTTCGACGGAATCCTGCACCTGGGCCACGTCCGAGAGACGCACGGCCGCGCCATTGCGATAGGTGATAATCAGCGGACTATACTGGTCGGCTTTGAGAAGCTGGTCCGACGTGTTCAGCGACCAGGCCCGGTTGAGATCGGAGATGCTCCCCTTGGGACTGTTGCTGTTGGCGTTCCCCAGTATCGTCCGCAAATCCTCAAGCCCCAGTCCCTGATTGTTCAGCGCCGTCGGATTCACCTCGACGCGCACCGCCGGCAGCGACCCTCCCCCCACCGTGACCTGCCCGACGCCCTTGACTTGCGAGAGCTTTTGAGCCAGCACCGTTGAAGCCACGTCGTACATGGCGCCATGCGAATAGGTATCGGAAGTGATCGAGAGAATCAGAATTGGCGCATCGGCCGGATTCACTTTGCGATAGGTCGGATTA
>CAZCKE010000134.1:0-9369 GCA_964499005.1 uncultured Tepidisphaeraceae bacterium | reverse complement strand
ACGACGATCGGGACCTTCGCGGCCTGGGCGTGAACCGAAAAGCCTCCAATTAAGTCAAAGCTGGCCGACAATTCACAGCGGCCGTTGCCATACAATTTAAAGCCGCCGAGGCTGATGGAGAGATAAGCCATCGGCTTCAAGCCCGCCAGCACAAACAACCCGACGACAAGATCTCGCAGAGGAGAAGGATCCATAATCCAGGCCCTGCCTAAACTCCCCAGAGGGCTGTAATTACGTAATCCAACAGCAAAATGGAAACGGAGCCGATCACGACAGTGGATGTGGTCGCCGCGCTGACGCCTTCGGAGGTGGGAGCACTGGTATAACCGCGATACGTTGCGATGACCCCGATCAAGGCGCCAAAAGCCAGGGACTTTACGATACTTCCCGCCACATCATTGTTGAAATCGACGGCCGACCTCAGACTCGCCGTGTAACTGCCCGGATCGCCATGCAGCAACAGGACGCCCGAAAAATATCCTCCGACGATCCCGCAGAGAGTAAACATCGCCGTCAGCAGCGGCAACGCAGTCAATAGTGCCGCCGCCCTCGGCGCCGCTACAAAATCAATCGGGTTGATTGAGAGCATCCGCAGACCATCGAGCTGCTCGGTCGCGACCATGGCGCCAATCTCCGCGGCAACCGCCGAGCCGGCGCGGCCGGTCAACAACAGCGCCGCAAGCACCGGCCCCAGTTCGCGAATGAGAGACAAGCCCACCACCGCCCCCAGCGAACCCTCGGCGCCGAAACGAATCAGCGTGTGATACCCCTGGATGCCCAACACCATCCCGACCGCCATCCCGCTGATGCAAATAATAATGAGGGAGAGGACGCCCACTTTATATAATTCGCGGACAAACGCCGGGGCGCGGCGGCGCGGCTTCAAGGCCGCGGCCGTCATCGCGATGGCAAACACCCCCATGCGGCCGAGCTGCTGGATCAGCCGCAGTGACCGATTGCCGAGTATGGAAACCGGATTGATCACGTGGCAATCCTTGCCGGATCCGGCTTTTCTTCTGGCCCCTCATTCAAAAAAGCCGCGACCTCCGCATCATCGCTGCGGCGGAGTTCGGCGGGCGATCCTTGCACGGTTTTATGGCCCATCAGCAGCAGTATCCGCTGCGCCATCCGCATTGTCGATGCGATATCGTGCGATACGAGAATCATTGTCATGCCGGACTGACGATTAATGCCCATCAGAAGCGCCTCAATGCGCTTAATCGACGGTGGGTCCAAGCCTGAAAACGGCTCATCGCAAAGCAAAATCTCCGGCCCGCGGAGGATCGCTCGCGCCAGCGCCACTCGTCGCAGCATCCCCCCGGAAAGCTGGCGCGGAAGCAACCGGTCCACATCCGATACGCCGACGGCGGCCAACGTCTCGTGAACCCTGTCGGAAATTTGCCTCGCCGGCATGTGATTGCTCTCGCGCAGCGGCAAGGCCAGATTGTCAAAAACCGTATACGAATCCAGCAGGGCGCCCCCCTGAAACAACATCCCCAGTTTGTGCCGCACCTGGTTCAATCGCCGTTCGGATAACGTCGTGATATCCTGACCGTCGATCAAAACCCGCCCCGATTTTGGCAAGATCAACCCGCCGATGAGACGTAGGATCGTGCTTTTCCCCGACCCGCTGCCGCCGAGGATGACGGAAACTTGGCCGCGCGGGAAACTACAGGAGAGGTCGTCAAAGACACGCCGCTCGCCAAAATCCATTCGAACATGGTCGAAGACGACAGAAGCGCCGGCAGCGCCCACGCTGAATGCAAGGGTCGGAGTTTCACTTCGCTCGCTCTTTGCCAATACATCTCCGAAACGCGGATTTTCGACCACGCGAGTCGATTCTACAATAGTTCACCACGACGGCTGATGCCGTCTTTATAAAACTCACGGATTTCTTTGAGAAGAAGCGATCCTATTGCCGCGTCAGCAGATACCACATCGTCCCGCCCGAGGCGCTCAGCTTCAGCCCGGAAGCCGGGGTAAACGCTTGCGCTTGAGCTTTGGGCGCCCCATCCGCGTTCAACGGCGTGATGCTCCACGACCCGGCCGCGAGTTGCATCGGAAAACGGATGCTGGCTTCCACCGGCTGGATCATTGCTGGAGCAACACCCCAGTGGGTGCCGACCGTTTCGCGGTTGGCGCTGAACTGCATGTCTTTGTTCTCCCCGCGCCCGCAGGCGGTCACGAGGATCTTGTCCGTCTGGTCGAAGGGCTTGCCGTCCATTGCGGCGATTTCAATCGCCGCAAAGTTGGGAGATAAAAGCTGCACCAGCGGCAGCTTGTCGTTGGGCAAATTCGAGCGGCCGATCCAGACCATCGCGCCCCGCCCAGCGGCGAGGAAGTTTCCTTTGCCCTCTCCTCCCTGCCAGATGATTTCACCATGCTGCTCCATGACGCGGTTGTCTTCAATTTCGCCGGGGGTCCGCGACAAATAAACGCGGTGGTCCAGTAGATGTGACCAGTCCAGATGAGTCACATCATCAATATCGGCTGTCGTGTTCAGCGCGTGCCGCATCTGCTGCCGGGAAAGCGAAGGCATGGGGTCCTTGCTCTGACCTCCTATGTGAAGAACGTAACTCTGAGGCATCGGCTCGATGCCGCCGCCTCGGAAGATCGCCGCCCCCGCCGACAAGAAGCCGAACTTTGCCGGATCGCTCCCAATATCAAAAAAGCCCGTGATATAATTCGACGCCGGCACGTTCCCGTTCTCGAAGAACCACATTCCATCCCAATCCTGCGCTGCCGCGAAAGCCGCCATCTCCGGCACGCACTCCGCCCGGTAATCGTTCGGAGCCGGATGACTATACTCCGTCACGGTAAACGGCTTTCCCGCCAATCGCGAGCACGCAAGGTTGAACAGCGTCGCCTCGCCGGGACTATCGACCATCGCTTTCTGCAGGATGCGCCAATTATTTTCATCCCAGGGCCTGCCGGGAAACTGCGGATGCTGCCAATACGCGTGGGCGTCGATGAAATCCATGTCGCTCTGGCCATAAAGACCCAGCGGACCAAAAACAATCGTCCCCGTCACCAGCGCGGTAGCGCCCAAATCTTTCTTGATGTAGCCGTACATCGAATCCCAAAAACGCTTGTCCGTATCCGCCAGGAACGTCAAGGCATCGGTGGACCGTATATCAGTCTGGCTCTGCCCAAAAACAGGGATGTTTCCCTGCTCGATCGATTCTTCGGCATGCAGGCCTTCACAGCCGCCTGGGCGGAGTTGAACATCTTTGAGCTCAACGGGAACCGAGCTGCCGCCCAGATCAAAGCAAACTCGGGCGTTGTCGTCATCCTGCGAGACGAAGAAGCCGGCCCGCACGGAAGTCCACTGTGGCGTGAGCTTGACGGCGCTGGAAAGTCCCAGACTGCTCCAGGGTTCGTGATTCTGATTGACGGTGAAATCGATATTGCGATTCTGATCGGCGCGGGCCTGAAATGTGACCGTGTAATACGCGCCGGCTTTAAGGCTCAGGCTGGGTTGAATGAGTTGCACGTGCCAGATGGTGGGGTCGGATTTGGTAATTTCGATCCGGGCCGTGCCCGCCGGCGCGGCAACGGCATGCGCGGCGCTGTCCCCTTGATAGCCGAGGAACCAACCGGGAGACGTGCCACCGGCCGGACCTTTAAACTCCGAATTGGTCAGCACGTTCTCCCCCAGCGCGCTGCTCCCCACCGCCCAGACCTTGCGCAACCCATCGGTCGACCCATACCGATTTTTCAACCAACTCACATATTGCGATTGAAGAATTCTCGAATACGGCGCCGGCAGGATCGGCAAAATCGTCGGAGCGCTCCACATGAACAGGCTGTCTTCGTTGTTGATCTCAATGATCGCGACGGCCGAGTCGTTCCCATAACGCACGTGCCGGTATTGATTGACATGCCCCAGCAATTGCCGGGCGTAATCCTTCTGAGCCTCGATCAATTGCGGCGTGAAAAGGTCGACCATCTTGTCAAATTCATTATTGGGGATTTCGGGCAAGTTCAGATATTTGGAGTGGACGCGCGAGACATGGAGGTTCAGATCGCAATAAATGCCGTGGCGGGCAAGCTGGTCGATGAAATAATCCAGGCGCTCCAGCGCCTTGGGCGAGAGCTTCAAGGGATTGTTGTCGTCCCAGATGCCGGTTCCCCAGCCGGGATGTCCATCACCGAATGTCGTGTAATCCATGTGATGTAGCCGCACGCAATTGATCCCCGCCTGTGAGAGCCGTAGCGCAAGCTGCTTGGCTTCCTGATGCGGCACAAAGCAATTGCCGGCCGTCACGTTGATCGACCAAAGCTTGATGCGCTTCCCCTCGACGTAAAAGTGCCCGTCCTGGGCCACCATCCGCGGAGAGTCCGTCGCAATCACCGGCGATGGCGGAAACGCGGCAAGAGACCCCGGATTTGGGTGAGCCGGTATGACAAACGGAGCGAAGTCCCCATCGGCCAAAGCGGGAATAGTAACAACGAAAATCAATAGGAGAGCTAATAATGATCGGTTCATATATGATGAATATTACCGCGGCGGACGGTGAACCACATCGAAATTCAAAACCAGCAGCGGGGAAACCGCGATAAGCAAACGCCACGCGAGGGCTCCCGGAGCAATGACCTAAATCCCTGACCTTTGATCCCCCCGCCTATCAGGGCACAGGCGGGAAGACAGATAAGGCAAAGGCAATTTTCTATGACGCAAACTGCGGATGACTTGGAGCGACGCGGTGAATCCGGACAATGGCTGCCCCTCATTTTGCTGATGTTTGTCGCCAGTGGATGCGCGGCCCTGATCTATGAGATCGTCTGGTTTCAGGTCCTGGAGTTGGTCATCGGATCAACCTCCGTCTCTCTGGCCGTGCTCCTGGCCACCTTTATGGGAGGAATGTGCCTCGGCAGCTTATGGCTTTCACGGATAGCATCGTCGCGATGGCATCCTCTGCGCGTTTACGGACTATTGGAACTGGGCATCGGAGCGATCGGCGTTGGCGAGCTCTTCGTCATGCCGTACGTAAATCACATCTACACCCAAAATGTAGCGCCAGGCTTGTCGGGGTTTGTGCTTAGAGGTTTGCTCGCAGCCGTCTGTTTGCTGCCGCCAACACTGCTGATGGGAGCGACTCTTCCGGCGATGTCCAGATGGGTGAAAAGCACTCCGCGCGGCATCTCCTGGCTGGGACTGTTTTACGGAGCCAACACCCTTGGCGCCGTTGGCGGCTGTGTCCTGACGGGCTTTTATCTCCTGCGCGAATTCGACATCACGCGGGCGACGTATGTCGCCGCAGCAATCAATGTGGCGCTCGCAATGCTCGCCTTCGCCGCGTCCGCATGGACATCGCGAGCCGAAATGAGCCAGGAGAAAAACGCCGCAACCTCCCCCGGCGTGATCGCAATCTATTTCGTCATTGCCGTCTCCGGCGCCACCGCGCTCGGCGGCGAAGTCATCTGGACCCGCCTCCTCGCCCTCCTGCTCGGCGGAACCGTCTACACCTTCTCCATCATTCTGGCGGTGCTGCTTTCCGGCCTGGCCATCGGCGGAAGTCTCGGCGCCATGGCTTCGCGCCATCATCCCAATCCCCGTCGGGCGCTGGGGATTTGCCAGCTACTCCTCGCGGGCGCCATTGCGTGGGCGGCGCTGGCAGCGGCACGCTCGCTCCCCTGGTGGCCTGTAAATCCGCAACTGGCGACCAGGCCTCTCTTCATCTTTCAGATCGATCTGGTCCGCGTCGTCTTCGCGATTTTTCCAGCCGCGCTCTTTTGGGGAGCCAGTTTCCCCCTGGCCCTGGCCGCGGCCTCGATCGATCAGCGGGATTTGGCGCGGCCTGTCGGAGCCGTCTACGCCGCCAATACACTCGGCGCTATCCTGGGCGCGATCTTTTTCAGCGTCATCCTGATCCCTCGATACGGCACACAACATGCCCAGCAAATCCTGATCGGATTGGCTGCCCTATCAGCCGTCATCGCGCTCTCGCAAACTTTGAGCATCTGGGCCATCCTCAGAGGCCTCGCGATCGCCGGCGCGGCGGGTCTTCTCATCTGGACGGTCGCGGCAATTCCCTGGGAGCTGGTCGCTTACGGGCATTACATCGCCATCAAGGACGTCGGCGCCAAGCCCCTCTACGTCGGCGAGGGAATGAACTCCACCGTCGCCGTCACCGAATGGCCCAGCGGCATGCGTGAATTTCACGTCGCCGGCAAAACCGAGGCCTCCAGCTCTCCCGAGGACATGCGCGTCCAGCGGATGCTTGGCCATCTGCCCGCCCTCTTGCATGGCAGCGCACATTCCGCACTGGTCGTCGGATGCGGAGCCGGCGTCACGGCGGGCTCCCTCACCACTTATCCGGAAATAAAAAATATCACGATCTGCGAAATCGAGCCCCTCGTCCCCCAGCACATCGCTGATTATTTTCGCGATCAGAACTACGGCGTCGTCCACAACGAGAAAGTTCACATCGTTTACGACGACGCCCGCCATTTCGTTCTGACCACCCATAACAAATTTGACATCATCACCTCCGATCCCATTCATCCCTGGGTCAAAGGCGCCGCCTCGCTTTATACCCTGGAATATTTCCAGATGGTCAAGGCCCACCTCAACCCCGGCGGCATGGTCACCCAGTGGGTCCCCCTCTACGACAGCAGCGAAGACGCCGTGAAGGCGGAAATCGCCACGTTTTTCAGCGTCTTTCCCAACGGCACCATCTGGGCCAACGACATCAACGGCGAGGGCTATGACGTCGTCCTCCTCGGCTGCGCCGACGATCACATGCACATCGATCTGGATGCGATTCAAAACCGCTGGCAATCAAAGCCCTATGAAGGCGTCATGTTTTCCCTCGACGAAGTGAAGTTCGACAGCCTTTTCACCCTCTTGAGCACCTATAGCGGCCGGGCATCGGATATGAAGGCGTGGCTCGCCGATGCCCAGATCAATCTCGATCAAAACCTTCGCCTGCAATATCTGGCCGGCATGTCCGCCACCTTCTCACAGGGCAATCCGATCTACCAATCCATCCTCGCCTACCGCGTCTACCCCGCGGATCTGTTCAGCGGCTCCGAGATCAACACCCGCCGCGCCCAAAGCGCCATCGGACTCCGAGTTGTGAGGAACTGAATCCGCCGATCGCTATTTCAGGATCGATCGCGCTGCGCGAACGCCGCGGCCGTGATTTGAAATGACACGCTGTCCATGCCGTTCCCATCGATTCGTGACCCGATCCGCACACCGCCAATTTTTTCCATCGCCTTTTGCGAACGAATATTGCCAGGCCCCACCAGGAACACGACGCTCTTCACAAACTTAAACGCGTGGCGAAGCATCAGTTGCTTCATTTCCCGGTTGTAAACCCCACCCCAATGCGACCGCGCCAGAAACGTCCACCCGATTTCGATCTCGCTCTTCTCCGGGTCGTACCCCTTGTATCGCGACGATCCGATCACCCGCTCACCGTTGATATCGATCACCGCGAACGCCCCGCCCGACTCCATCGCCCCGCGGAAAAATTCCCTGAAAACTTCCTCCTTGTAACGATCCCGGATCGGATGCTGCTCCCAAATCAGCGGGTCCGATGCAACGGTATATAGCGCCTGGAAATCCTCGGCTCGCAATGGATGCAATTCGAGCAATTTCCCCTTCAGAACAGGTTGGAGATCAAAGGACATCGTTGATCGTCATCATTCGCGAACCGGCGGGTTGCTCAGGGCTTGATCTCCGTCCAGAGCTTCTTCTCGACATCCTGGAACTTGGCGAAGCTCGCGTCGAGCTGATTCATCAATCGCTTGACTTGCTCCGGATCGGCATTTTTATCTTTGGAAGCGTCGCGCAACGCCGCCGCCGCGTCATCCAGGCTGTCCGCCCCCTCGGCGAACTGCCGAACCGAATCGTAAATGTTCAAATTCGCCACTTCATCCGGCTTGGGCTGGTAAAGCAATCGCCACGGGCTATGCCGAATCTCGACGCTGGCAAATTTGAGATTGTCGCTGGTCGACTTAAGTGACGCGATGATTCCGTCCAGCTTGCTTTTGTTGTTGGTCAGCACCGAGCGGGCCGCTCCGGTCAGGTCCTTTGTGTTGGCCAGCGTCCCCTGCAAATCGGCCGTCGCGCCGTCCAGTCGTCCAGTGGCGATGTCCACCTTTGCCAGGATCGTATGCATCTGATCCATCAACCCCGGAAGTCGCGTCCGCAGGTCCGATGTAATGTTCTGGAGATTGTGAAGCGTCGTCCGGAAATCCGTGCTGCCCGGCCCCACGAATTCCCGCACCGCCCGCAGCGCCGAGACCGCTTCCCCCGCGGCATCCTTGTAATGATCGATCAAGTCGGGCAGCCGAAGCCGGATCGAACGAACGGTCTCCGTCGTCGTGAATCCGGTCTCGCTGAACGCATCCGCCGTCGTACCGAATTTATCCAAATCCGTATTGAGCTTGGTCGAGGCAACTTTGAGATTCGCCACCGTCTCCCGAAGGTCCGGCTCCATCGCGCCCAGCCCATGAAACAGCGATGACAACGCATCCGGGCGCCCGGGAATGAGATCGTTCACCGAAGCCAGCGGCCCCGTCCCCAGATTATCAATATTGATTGCCGCGGCTCCGGTGATTGACTTCTGCACGGCGACGCCGGCGTTCTTGCCGATCGGAAATCGCGACGGAAGTTCGATGAAGACCACCAGCGAGGACGTTTCCGGCTGAATCCGGATATTGCGAATCGATCCCACCTTGAGCCCGCCGATCCGCACGTCATCCCCCACGCGCAACCCTCCGATATCATCCTGAAGCGTAAACCCCACCGAATATGTGTTGAACGATTGGGTAAATCGCCCCGCGCCGCTGATCGAGATGATCACGAAGATCACCATCGCGACGCTGATAATCATGAAGATGCCGGTCCGGAGGGCATTGCGTTGGGAAGCCATAAATTAAATTTTCGATTTTTGATTTGTGAGGTGCGATCGAAAGACGGAGCGGCCCGATTCTTCAATCGCAAATTGCAAATCGCAAATCGCAAATCCTTTCACGCTTGTAACAAATCCTCTTCGTACCCCCCCGCCCTCCGGCGATCCGTCAGGGGGCCTTCGGCCAAACCGTAGACAAACTGGTGAACCAGCGCATTTTCCGACTCTTTCATCTCTTTCACGGTTCCGCTGGCGATGAACTTCCCCCGATCCAGCAGCACCATCCGGTCCGCGATGCGAAATGCCGAATCCATCTCGTGTGTCACCACCACGCTCGTCACCCCCAGCTTTTTATTCAAATCCATGATGAGCTGATCGATCTCCGCGCTGGTCACCGGGTCCAGCCCCGCCGACGGCTCGTCGTAAAAAAGCACCTTCGGATCCAGCGCGATGGCCCGAGCCAGTCCTGACCGTTTTTTCATTCCCACCGACAGCATCGACC
>CAZCKE010000133.1:0-9388 GCA_964499005.1 uncultured Tepidisphaeraceae bacterium | reverse complement strand
TGAGACTCCACGCGTAGGGGGCGTGGAGTCTCATTCACGCCGTTACGGGCCTTTCTTATTTGCCGCATCCCCGTTGTTCTTATTTCCTCCTAATAGCCCTCCCAGCCTCTGCTGCACCTGATTGCTGATTTCTTGCTGGGCCGCGGCTGGCAGCGGAGCCGTCACGTTCTTGATCTGCTGATCCACGGCGCCGTTGAGCTGCTGCTGTACCTGCGTGAGCTGCGTGTTCAGGAGATTGTTCACGTCGATGGGCAATTTGCCGCTCTGGCCCGCTTTGCTCGTCAGCGCCGTGGCGACTTGCATGATCACGTCCTTGATCGCCGCGCCGTTTTGCGCGCCGTCGGCATTGCCGATGTTCTTCATGCTTAGCGATGGAACCGGAATATCGGTCTGCGCGCTCAGCCCCGGAAGGCCCGGCAGAAAACTTACTTTCGCGTTGTTGATTTCCAGATCGTCAATGATGAGCTTCTTGGCCGGGATCGGCTGCCCATTGCTGTCCGTCGGCGTCGCGGGCATCTGGCTCATCAGTGCTTGAAGGTTCAGCTTCAGATTGTTCTGCTCCACAAATACCGTGGGATTCGTGATCACGATCTTGCTGATGCGAATCGGAGTGGATGTGAGATCGCCATAATGAACGGCGACACTGGCGCCGTCGAGCGTGAACAGGTGCGGCGCCGAATATCCCGAGGGCGAGCCGACCTCCAGATCATTCAGATCCAAGCTTCCGCCGAAGATGGCCAGCTTGACTCCGCCCAGCGTCGTCGGGACGTTGAGCGACGCCGATGCCTGCCGCTGAACGGCGGAGCGAACGATCGAATTAACGGAGAAATAGACGATCGCGACCGCCGCGACGACGAGAAGAACGACGCCAAGCCCGATCCGCTTGATCCATTTCATGTTTCCTCCAGGATAAGAAATCCTTCAGAAGAGATTGTTGTTGCGAATTGCACGAGAGGCAAATGCGCATGGTCAAGAAAAGGAATCGGCTGGTAAAATAGGTTCCCTTTGGGCAAAAATATTTTTTGTTTTTTACCGAACAGATCGGTGTTTTCGTTTGACACGGCGGGGGTGATTTCTAAAATCCGAAGTTGCTTGACCGCCTAAGCCGTTCGACACTTCGAGCGGCGCGGAGAACCCAATGCGGATGCGTTCGCATTCGCATCGCTGAAAAAGTGAAGGGTCCAACCTGACACTTGATCAGCAGGGGCGAATCGGTCGCGGGACAAAAGTCGCGTTCACATTATGGATGCGGAACTTTTGCGATCGATGGACACTTTCAAGTCCAAGCCCGTCAGCTAACTCCGTCGGCACGTGAAAGGGATCAATGCGCCTTTGGGCGTTTGGATCCTTTGAGGTCATCCTAGTTGTTGCCTGGAACGCGGGAGCGATTTCGTCTCCGGGCCTAGCCGGCGTCGCAACGACGCAAGGAGAATCGTCATGGTGACTCAGTCCGAAACGCTACGGAGAGCGATCGAGAACCTCGTGGATGCCAAGCTGGTGGACGCGCTGGCACGCCCGGATGGGCTCAACCGATTGCTGGCCCATCGACGCACGGGGGTGGCATCGCCGGATATCCGCAACGCGGAACGGCGTCTCGAGCAAACGCTCGAGGAATTGCTGGCCTTTTCGGAGGAGCCGGTACTCGCCGAGGAGCCGGCGCACGCCGAACAGGCGGCCTAAACGCCACCGGATGGGGCGAATAGAGCCTTCATGTGTTTTTAGTGCTCGCGGGCAGCCGGCGATTTGCGCCGGCTGCCCGCCAGCGTTTAGCCGGCCGGGGGAAAATCGCGCCGCCGATGTTGGCCCATCTCAAATCCGGTAATGGCGGCCGAGGCGCTCGCGGATTGACTGAGCCAAGCAAGGAAATGAAAACGCGCCCCATCGCCCGCAGTTTCTGCCCAATCGAGTAGTGAATCGGGCGCCCGCTCGAACGCATCAGCATCACCGTCACATCGTCGGTGCAAAGGTTTTCCGAATAGCGGCCGCCAATCTCAGCGAGAATCGATTCGATCAGCTTGGACGGCTCGATCACGTCGAGCATCCGAACCCTCTCCAGCAAACCCTCTTCTCCCAAAAATTCCCCGTTGGCGTCCCGCGCTTCGATCAGGGCGTCGGTGTAGCAGAGAAGCAAATCCTCCTGATGGAGTTCGACGTCACGCTGCTGGTAGTCGGCGATATCGAGAACGCCCAGCGGCAAATTGCTTGGGCCCGTGGCACGCGCCGCTTCGCCGGCGGAATCGATTTTGTCCAGAAGCTTCCACGTGCCATGCCGCGCGTTATAGATCAGCGGCCGCGGGTGGCCGGCATTGCAAATCGACAAGCGGTTGGTCGGGGCAAAGAACGTGGTCACGATCGCCGTCGCGAAATTGCCGTTCCGCGACATCGCTCCAAACTGCCGGTTCATCGAGCGGACAAATTCCCCCTGGTCCAGGTAATTGACGTAGCGTCGCATCAGGGTACGAAGGTCGGTTGCCGCCGCCGCGACCGCCTGGCCATGCCCCGAGACATCCGCCAACAGCAACCGGCTGATGCGTCCGGTGGCGCAACTGGAGGCGTAGTAAACATCGCCGCCGCGCTTTGCGCCCGCATAGGGCTTGCTGTAGACCCACGCGTCGATCCCGCCCATTTCGACGCCGCGCGAGGTCAACTGGCTGCCGCCCCAGACCTCCATGCACTGCATGTGCTGCGTCGCTGTCTCCGACATGACTGGATTATAGTCGCGTTAGCGGCATCCCGCTCCACCTTGAATCCGGGGATTCCATTCCCTATTGTCGCGCCTGATGGTGGAAGCAACGGATTCGCCCATCTGGCTTGCCAAGATCGCGGGGGCCTCCTTTCTCGGCGGGATCGTCGGGTCGATCAGCGGACTGGGCGGCGGCGTGGTCATCGTGCCCGTGCTGACGATCTTCCTCCACTTGCCCATCGACCGGGCAATCGCCGCGAGCATCGTGTCGGTCATCGCAGTTTCCAGCGGCGCGGGATCGGTCTATGTCCGGGACCGGATCACCAACGTTCGTATCGCGATGTTTTTGGAATTGTCGACTGCTTCGGGCGCGCTGCTCGGCGCGGCGGTTATTTCCCAGCACATCAATGCGCACTTGCTTTACATGCTGTTTGGTTTGCTGCTCCTGCTCTCCTTGCTGCCCATTTTCGCGAAGCTGGGCGAGGAACTCCCCGCGAACGTTCATGATGACAAGCTTGCCACCAAACTGAGATTGCATAGCACCTATTTTGATAAGAGGCTGGGCCAACAAGTGGATTACAACGTGACGGGAATCCCTCTCGCCCTGGGCGTGATGTTCGTGGCGGGAATCGTCTCGGGCGTGCTGGGGATCGGCGCCGGGGTGCTCAAGGTGCTGGCTCACGAGATCGCGATGAAGGTGCCGACCAAGGTCTCGACGGCCACGAGCAACTTCATGATCGGCGTAACGGCCGCGGCCGGGGCGGGCGTCTACCTCCGGCGAGGATTGGTGCTGCCCTACCTCGTCGTGCCGGTAGCCGTGGCGGTCGTGGCCGGAGCGTTCGTCGGCACGGTCCTGATGGAGCGGATGAGCAATGCATTGATCCGCAAGGTCTTCGCGCTGGCATTGGCAGTGGTCGGCATTCAGATGTTGCTGCGCGGCTTGGGGGGAGGGCAGTAATGGAACAGAGCAGCTCAAGGATTCCGGATGTGTCCGCGTGGATTCTTCGCATCGGCGTCGTCGCGTCGGTGATGGTGATGCTGTGCGGCATCGGGTTCAGCTTTGTGCATGGAACGGTTTCAGTCGAGCGGATGGAAACTGATGGATTTGATTACCGTCCTGCCGCGATGGTGAGTGGGATCCTCGCGGGGCGAGGCAAGAGCATCATCGAACTGGGAATTTATTTGTTGCTGTTGACGCCGATCCTGCGCATCGCCGCGTCGATTGTTTTGTTCGCCGTGGAGGAGCGGGACTGGCTGTACGTCGTGATCACGTCGGTGGTGCTGGGCTTGACTCTGGCCGGATTGCTTTGGATTAAATGATCGGAGACCATTGCGCGCATGGCGAAGCATTCAATCGTATTGATCCCGGGCGATGGGATCGGCCCGGAAGTGACGCGAGCGGCGAGGCGCGTGCTTGAAGCGGCGGGCCTGTCGGTGCAGTGGGTGGAATTGCCAGCCGGCGCATCGGCGCTGGAGAAGGGGTATGACAATGTCCTGCCGCAGGAAACGCTTTCCGCGATTCAGACTTACAAAATCGCGCTCAAAGGACCGGTCACAACGCCGGTGGGCAAGGGGTTTAAATCGGTCAATGTTCAGCTTCGGCAGAAATTGAATCTCTACGCGGCGGTGAGGCCGGTGCGAAATCTGCCGGGCGTGAAGACGCGTTACGACGGCGTGGACATGGTCATCGTGCGTGAGAACACCGAGGGGTTGTACAGCGGCATCGAAAATGAAGTCGTGCCGGGCGTCGTGACGAGCCTGAAGGTCGCCAGCCGCGCCGCGTGCACGCGGATTGCGCGATACGCATTCCGATACGCGACGCGGAGGCACCGCAAGCAGATCACGGTGTTTCACAAGGCCAATATCATGAAACTGTCGGATGGCCTATTTCTCGACTGCGCCCGCCAGATTCACTCTGAGGAATACCCCAACATCGAATACGAGGAGTTGATCATCGACGCCGGCTGCATGAGGCTGGTGCAGGATCCGGGAAGATTCGATGTCCTGCTGATGGAGAATCTGTACGGCGATCTGGTGAGCGATCTGTGCGCCGGATTGGTCGGGGGATTGGGCGTGGTCCCGGGCAGCAACATCGGCGAGGAAGCGGCGGTTTTTGAAGCGGTTCACGGCTCGGCGCCAGACATCGCGGGCAAAGGGGTTGCCAATCCCCTGGCCATCATTATGTCGGGCGTCATGATGTTGAATCACATGCAAGAGACCGAGCTCGCCGGGAAGATCAAGCGGGGCTATGACGCGGTCCTTTCGGAGGGGAAGCAACTCACGCGCGATCTGGGGGGCAGCGCGACGACGGATGGATTTGCCGATGCCATCATCGCCAAAATGAATCAGCCTTGAATATGGATAAGCCTTGATGAGTTGAGGGGCGGTCGTCCTTATGGGACGGTGAAGATCGGGAAATTGAATCGCGCGAAGCGAGCCATGGGATTGCCTCCCGTGGCTTTTTTTAATGAAGCAAAACCGGGGGCTGGCCCGGCCGATAAGACACGTATCACGAGAGGAAACGAATGAAGCTGGCCCATACGGATTTTGATGACGTCGTCGCGGGGATGCAGTCGCCGATTCAGGAGCCCTCATCCGCTCCGGGAAATCGCCCGCCCCAGGCACGTCCGGACGCGGATCGCCGCAACGCGGCGCGCATGACGGTGGCGTCCAATGTTCAGGCGTGGCTCGTCGAGCATGGAAAATTGGGGCAATCGTTCACGGCATTTGCGCAAAATGTGTCGCTGGTGGGCCTGGAATTGATCCCGTCGATCTCGATCGCGCCCGGTCAGGAGATGATCGTGGCGTTGCCGCGGCTGGGGACTTCGCCGCTGCTGGTCAGTGCCATCACGGCCCGCTGCAGCACCGGGGCCCAAGGGCGGATGCGGTGCGGTTTGGAATTTTCGGGGGTCGCGCCGGAATCGGTGTCGCGAGCGATCTTCGCTCGCGGCCGGACCTCGCCGGCAGCGTATTACGTCGGCTGACGGGCGCGAGGGGGTCCGCTTTTACATCGTGGTTGGGTCATGGGCGCTGGGGAAATAGGGCTTCAAGAGAAGGTGGATTTGCTGCGCTCGATGGAGCGCGCGCTGCGCGGGCCGGATAAACGGAAAACAGCCCGCGCGCAAATCCGCCTGTCCGTGCGAATCCGTCTCGTGGGCCAATCGCACGCCGGCTCATGGGTCGAGGGAGACCTCTGGGACATTTCGCAGCGTGGAACGCGTCTTTCCACTCGCCTGGGACTGAAGGTCGGCGATTCGCTGGCGATTCGATTTCCGTCCAAATTGGGGTCCGCCGCGCCGGCGCCGCTGCTCTGCCGCGTGGCGCACTGCCAAACGCGGAAGAATGAACCCACTTTTGCCGGGCTCGAATTCATCGCCAAGCTGTCCTAACCAGTGATTTGTCGAAGAGGATCGGCGCCAACGGCGCCAGCCGGGCGGAGATCGGCTCGTCGCTATCGGCGAGAAAATCTTTCGGGGGACTGGCGCCCAATCGTCGGCAGATCGATCGCAAGAGGGCGGGTTCGGCCCAGAGAGATGAAATCACCTCGACTCGATCGTTTCCGGAGAATCCCCAAAAAACCGGGCGGCCGCGATACAGGCGATGATGCCAGGGAAGAAAATCCCGCGCGAAAAAACGCTCCAATCCTTTAACGGCGGCTTCGAGGTTCTTCGCGGATTTTCCACCGACATGCTCGGCCAAAATCTGGCGAATCTCGCTGGCGAATCGCGCATCCAGGGGCGAAAGGATCGCGACATCGCCCCGCGGCTTGCCGCCCCAGCGTCCCAGCCAAGTGCCCAGGGCATAGCTGAGCCAACGGAAAGCGAGATCTGTCGAATGATCGGTCGTGGGCGCAAAACGTTGGCCAGCAGGGCAATCCATGCCATACGCCAGGGCCACGAGGCGGTCGACATCGATTTGGATTTCTGAAAGCTCAGTTTGCCAGAGGGCGGCGGAAGAGACGGAAGCATCCCACGGCATCGGCCGGCGAAAATCGGGGCTGGTTTCATCGAATTGGTCCAAGAGCCGGGTCAGTTCAATGGCGCGATCCACACGCCGGCGCAGTTCATCGGGAATTGACGGCGGCATCGGAAGCTCGGCAAGGTCGCCGACCTGAAAATTGACCGTGGGATTGATGGCCGCGAGAAACTGCCCGGCGCAAGACGAATTCAGAATACCCAGGACGGCCGGCAGATCATCAGGAAAAAGTGACGATCCCGCCACGTCGAAGATCGTGCCCTGCTCCAGCCGACGGGCGCTGAAGGCGCCGCTGGTGAGATAGGAATACGTGATTCCTTCCCGGCCGTACCAGGCGCTATTTTTGGCGACCCATTGCCATTTGCCGTCGAGGTACGGATAACGACGAACAATTTCTCGCTTGATCTCGCGGCCGTCGTCCTGCCAATTGACGCGATGGCGCGCGGCCTCGTACCAGCGGCGAAAACGGCCTCCTTTGGCGTAAGGTCTCCATTTCCCGCGCGGGCCTGAAAATCCCGGTGGCTCGACCTCCCACCAATAGCGGACAAAACGGAAATTATCCGTGGTCGCCAGCCCCTGTCGCGGCGGCGCGATCTGGCCCAGCTTGGGAAAATTTCGGAAGGCGTCCCGGGTTTTTGGAGAGATCCAATACATCCATGCCGACCGCGGCAGGGACGACAAATCGCTTTGAGAAACCTCGAAGCGATCGGCGGCTTTCCGCAACGCCATCCGCTTGTCGGGCGCATCGATCAAACGGATGAATATCGCTTTGCCGTGCGGATCAGCTTCTTTGCGCATGACCAGAGCGGCGGTCTGGAGCGTGCCGGGATTTCCAATATCGAAGAGGCCGGGCCCGAAATGGGCCAATGCTTCCAGGCTTGCCGATGAGAGCAGTTCGCGCCGCAGACGCTCGTAAGCCGCCGTGAACATGAAAGAATGCATCGAAAGAATGCCCGCCCGCCCGCCGGGCTTAAGCAAATCCAACGCCCGCACGAGAAAGCAGGCGTATGCATCGCGCCAGGCGGCGGGATACTTTTTCTTCCAGCGGGCGACGGTTTTCGAATCGACATTTCGCGCGGATAAAAATGGGGGATTGGTAACGATGACATCAAATTTGCCCAAAGAACGGTCGTCAAACAGCGCATCGGCGACGCGAAGATGGTGGCGGCCCGGCGGAGCGCCGATTTTGATCGCAAGACCACGGCGGGCCAGGTCGATGGCGATCGGATCGATGTCGGTGCCAAATAGATTGTTTTCAAGGATCGAGCAGTCGATCTGATCGGCATGTTCACAGGACGGGCTGGGCCAGGATGGCTCACCGGCGCGGGCGATTTCCTCGCGGTACATCTGCCGGAACATGTCCACGGCAACGAGGCCGAAATTCATCGTCCCGCAGGCGGGGTCGCACAGGCGAATATCGCGGATGGGCCGGGCAGGGAGCCGGCGAACCGGGCCATTTTGAAGCAGCCAGGGCCAACGGCGTACCAAGCGCGTGTCGGGGTGCATCTGCCGCCACAGCATCCCCAGCGTGTTTTGCAGCAGAAATTCAACCACCCATTTGGGCGTGAAAAGCTGAGTCACCGCGGGGATTTCGCTTTTTCGGAACTTTCGCCGGCGGATCGCCGTCTGCCGGTAGGCGGCCTCCAGGGCCGGAGCGTTGATCGCCTGGTAAATTTGGCCGAGTCCGTCGTCCTGCCGCAAAAATAATTTGAGGTGGCGCAGAATTTTGCCGGTTTTGCCTGAATCCGAGCGCGCAGGCGATTGGGTCATGCACTCCGCGGCAGCATCCAGCAGCGGTCGCGCCCCTCCCGCCGCCTCCAAGGCTTGAGCAACATGGCGGCGAAGGCTGCGCGACGTCATGACCGGCTTATACTGGAAACTCGGACCGAAAAATAGCCGCGCCCAGCATGGCGATTGGTGAAAATACAGTTGTGTCCGCGCGTCAGATTGCTAGACTAGCGACCCATTCAACCGGCAAGGGGGGGATTCATGCGTGGACGGCCGCATCGATGGATTTCCTGCATTACGAGATTGATTGCGGGCCTGATGTCCAGTTGAACGTGGCCCTGGATTGCGCCGCCAACGTGCGCGTCATGGATCGGGTAAATTTCCAACTTTTCCGCAGTGGCCGGCCGCATTGGTACCTGGGGGGATTGGTAAAACAATCGCCGGCAATCCTGCGCGTGCCGCACAATGGGCATTGGCACGTGGTGATCGATTTGGGCACAAAGGGCGGCACCGTGAAGGCGGGACTGACCCTGACGCCGGATAAGCCGGCATTACCACCGAGTAACCCAAAATCCCAAATCAGTCCGAAACTCCAATGACGAAAAATAGATTTACGGCATTCGAATTTCCAAACCAGTTATTGCTTTAGCATTTTCCGCAACACCGTCTGAAGAATCCCGCCATTGCGGTAATACTCAATCTCCACCGGCGTATCGATCCGGCACAGCGCTGTGAATTCCTTCCCCGCCTCCCGGCCGGTGACGCGAACCTTTTCAAGCGGCAGGCCTCGGGGTACCGGGCAGGATCCGGCAGACAGGGGGCCTGCCGCTCCGCCCGCTCGACGAATCGCACGCCGAGGATCTCTGGCCCTTCGTCTCCGATCCGGCCTTGCCCCGCTACATGAGCTGGGCCGCGCACCAGGACCGCTTCGAGACGCTCACCTTCATCCGCTGGCAGGCGAAGTCGTGCGCGGAGGGGACCGTGATGACCTGGGCGATCGAG